>DGOK01000069.1:0-51435 GCA_002389385.1 Rhodospirillaceae bacterium UBA4468
GGTTACGGATTCGTTATCGCAGACCGTGACCCCGGCACCCGAAGAAACCGTTCGCAAGCCAACCGCGCAATTAAATATTGGGACATTATTTCGCCGTAGTGCCGTCAATCTTGATTATCTGGCGTCAGTGATCGAAGAAAACCTGTCTTCAGACCCCCTTTTGAAGAATGCATTGATTGTTCGTCTGGAAGACCGGCTGATGATTGCCCTGCCTGGGGACTTGTTATTCGACCCAGGCGCCGCTGTCATTAATGAACGGACACGTGATCCTATGTTCACTATTGGTGCGATGTTTGCCAATGTGGGCAACGCTATTGGCGTGACGGGTCACACAGCTCCAGATGCGCCAGGGGGTGATGCTTTTGCGTCAAATGGGGAATTATCGATTGTGCGGGCGGCATCTGTCGCCAATGCAATCCGACGCGGTGGCTATGATGAGAAAATTGTTGCATTGGGATATGCAGATTCACAGTACAATAGATTACCGAATCTTAGTGATGTGGATAAACGGCGTTTAGCGCGTCGTGTGGACATAATTGTAATGCCGACAGCGGGGACTTTTTAAGTAGCGCGAATGAGGTACAAGTTTCCAACGATTATAGCTTTGGGCCTTTTGCTTAATACGGTTGCAACGGCACTAGTATTGGCAGAGAGGGTCGCGATGCGCGCGACGACGTCCGGCCCGTCGTCTGTGATGACGTTCGCGTGGCGGGAACCTGTGTCTTACGAACATAGCATCCAGGGAGGTCGTCTCACCGTTCAATTCTCGCGCCCGATTGAAGGAAGGTTCCGCGATGTCATCGCAGGGATGGGCGGACTTGTTAGTGATCCAAGACCGGGCTCCGATGGTCGCTCTGTGAGTTATGCTCTAAATGCACCTGTAGAAGTGTTTGGCTATTATTCAGGTACAGCCGTGACAATTGAGTTGTTGCGCGGTGAAACAGTAACTGCGGCTGTCCCAGATCCAAAGCAGACCGTGTCATCAGAGCCCGTCACATTGAACCTGCGCCCGGTTGCGGATAGCCAAGTGATTACGAACGCGCAAGCGGTGCCTGCAGATGCGCCGAACATCAATGTCCGCACAGGCGAGCATGCAGATTACACGCGTATCGTTTTTGATTTTGATGAGGCCACGCCTTATGAGATCGCAAATGAAGAAGGCATTGTTACGCTCAAATTTAGTCGTCCCGAACAAATTAATGTAGAAGCGCTGAATACAGGGTCTGTTGCGTTACTCGGCGGTGCCAGATTGACCTTCAGTGAAGGAGAAACAGTTCTAACAATGGCTGTACCTTCAACTTCGCCCGTTCGTGATTTTTTATCAGGCACTAAAATTGTTGTAGATGTTCGTGAGCCGACGGGATCAACTGAGCCTGTTGAACTTCCTCCCGAAGTTGCCGAGATGCCAGAACCTACGTTGCCTGCGACACCTGTGTTAAAGAAACAAGTCGCAGCATCATCACCTTCACCATCAAGGCCTGTCGCATCGCCGGCACCTTCGCTGACGGAAGAACGCGAACAAGATAATATAGAGGATGGACGCCCACGTGCGTTGACACCAACCGGCAATCCACCTGTTGCGACAAGAAATGCTACGCCCACGGCGCCGATTTCGGAAGAGCTTTCAGCGCGAGCTGCGGCCCCTGCTGATGGTAGCGCCCCAACCGCGGCAGTTGCATCGGCAGCGCCGGGCCAAGATCAGCTGACATTTCGCTTTGATTTCACAGAACCCGTTGCTGCGGCGACCTTCCGTCGTGGTGGTGCCGTATGGATCGTTTTTGATACGCCAATGATCGTTGATACGGCTGGATTACAGTTGCAGGCAGGCGAAGGTGCGTTTGAAATCCTTCAATTCCCGAATGCAAACGGCACAGTGCTGCGCATTCGTACTTCGCAACGTTATAATCCAGCAGTGGCGCGTGATGGCCTCGCATGGATTTTCAATCTGGCACCACGCCAAATGGCATCTAAAGTGGCACTGGATGTAACGGTTCAACCAAACTCTCCCGTGGGTGCACGTGTATTTATTCCGGTGCCTGAACCGGGTCGCGCAATCTCGGTCACTGATCCTAATATTGGTGACAATTTTATTGTCGTTCCAGTGATCCCACTTGGGCAGGCAGTCGGCCGTAAATATGCGTATCCTCAATTTAATATACTGCTGTCGGCACAAGGTGTTGTCATCAACCCTTTGATCGATGATCTGCGGGTTAGACCGCTCCGCCAGGGTATTGAGATTGGTGGCAGTGGCGTGCGCTTGGCGATCACGAACGTATCAGCCGACGCGGCTGCTCGTGCACAACTCGCAGCAACACGTACGATGGTATTAGCGCTCGAAGGGTTAGCAAAGTACTACGTGCCGATTAGTGAATTTCGCGTTGCCCATCGCCGTTATGAGAATGAGGTTTTTTCGTCTAATGGCGGTGATCGAGCCAGTGCGCGCCTGGAGCTTGCGAAGTTCTTTTTTGCCAATGGATATGCGCCTGAAACACTTGGTGTTGTGCGGGTCGCAATAGATGATATCCCGCTACTCGAAGATGACCCGTCAGTTCGCGTCTTGCGAGGCGGGGCAAACTTTTTGATGGGCCGCTACGATGAAGCCTTAAAAGATTTCACGCACGAGAGCCTTAAAGGTAATGATGAAGGCCGGTTATGGGCTGCAGCGACGAATGCGGTGATCGGTGATCGTATCGGCTCTGCTCGAGATTTGCGCTTCACAGGATCAATTGCACGAGATTATCCACGCGCATTGAAAATGCCTCTCGGCATACTAATCGCCGAAGTATCTGTGGAAACAGGTGATGGCCAGGGTGCAAAATTGTTTTTTGAGGCCCTTAATCTTGAGAACCCACGTCCAGCGGAAGAAGCTATGCTCAAATATGTTGAGGGAAAGTTTTACGAATTAGATGGTGATTTTGAGACGGCTATTGCTGCGTGGGAAGAGGTTTTGGCTAGCGACCATCGACCATCGCGCGTGCGTGCTCGTGTCGCTCGAACGGAGATGCTTTTGAAACTACGCCGTATTGATCAACGTGAAGCCATCGAAGAATATGAAAAGCTCCGCTTTGCGTGGCGGGGAGATCGGCGAGAATTTAGCAACTTGCGTCGCTTGGGATCATTGTATCTTGATGAAGGGTTCTACCGTGAAGGGTTATCAACGCTGAAATCGGCGGCAACGCATTTCCGTGAGTTTCCTGAGGCGCCAGAAATAACCAAGCAAATGAGTGACACCTTTAACGCGTTGTTTTTGGGCAAGAAAGCGGATCAACTCGATCCTGTGAAAGCCATTGCGATCTATAATGAATTTAAAGAACTGACGCCGGCTGGCGCACGTGGCGATGAGATGATCCGCAATCTAGCAGATAAGCTTGTCGAGGTCGACTTGCTTGATCGTGCTGCGGATATTCTTCAGGCGCAGGTTCAATTCCGCCTTCAAGGGGAAGAGAAAGCAAGGGTTGGGGCACGTTTGGCGCTTATTTATACCTTTGCGCGTGAATATGAAAAAGGCCTGGATGTCCTTAATGGAACGGCCGGGGCGGGGGTTTCAGAAGATATGGTAACGCAACGGCGACATCTTCGATCTCGGATATTGATGGGCTTGAATCGTGATGCTGAAGCGCTTGAATTGCTTGGGCGAGATGATAGTGAGACTGCTGATCTATTGCGTACAGAATTATTCTGGACATCAGGTAATTGGCTGGAAGCAGCAAAATCACTGCTACCCCTTGTGAAGTCTTCTGGCGCTAAACCATATAAGCCTATCAATGATCGACAGGCAGCCCGTCTCATCAATTATGCGATTGCATTAACGAATTCGGGTGGAGAGCGTGCCGTTAGTCAGCTTAAGCGAGATTACGGGACCGCGATGGCGGGAACTAAATTTGCCGAGGCATTTAGTCTTGTGACAACGCCATCAGTGATTGGCATGCTGGCACCAGGACGTGTATCGGCAAAGGTCCAAGAAGCAGAAACGTTCTTAACGGCTTATCGATCTAAGCTTAAGCAAGGCATGCCACTGTCATCATTGAATTAAAGCCTGGCTAACCTCCAAAGCTTTGCACCAGTGATCCTGCGATGATGAACCAACCGTCAACCAGCACAAAGAATATGATCTTAAATGGTAGCGCAATGATGATCGGCGGGAGCATCATCATGCCCATGGCCATCAATACAGAAGCGACAACCATATCAATGATCAAAAATGGGACGAAGATCAAGAATCCAATTTCAAAGGCACGGCGGAGTTCAGAAATCATGAATGCCGGTATGAGTACGCGCATGGGCATGACTTCACGCGCCTCTTCAGGTGGCGTATTGCTGATATCAACAAACAGCTCGAGATCTTGCTCGCGGACGTGTTTCATCATAAAGACCCGAAACGGGTCAACTGAACGCTCGAAAGCATCGAATTCATCAATTTGCCCGGCAATCAAAGGTTCAATGCCGTTATCATAAGCCTGTTCGAATGTTGGCATCATGATGAAGGCTGTTAAGAACAAAGCTAAGCTCACGAGGACTTGGTTTGGTGGGGTTTGCTGGGTCCCCATTGCTGTTCTTAGGAATGATAAGACAATAATAATCCGCACGAATGACGTCATCATCACCAGGATCGACGGTGCCAGCGATAGAACGGTAATGAGTGCAATCAACTGAACGATACGCGCCGTTGAGTCGCCGCCTTCCTGGCCGAGATCCAGATTGAAGGATTGCGCTAATGCCTGGTCTCCGCTCATCAGCAAGGCGATGGCAGCCATGAGACCTGGTATAAGAAAACGCCTGATTGTCATTTTGATGATCCTGATGTGTCTTCTTCAGGTAGAAGTGCGTCTGGATTTGCATGAGACAAAACGTCTTTAAAGTCAGACATTTGACGAATCCCACGTTCGACAACAATTTCAGAATTCGGGCTGACGACAATCAAATGCTCAACATCATCGCGTCGAATAAGGACCAGTTTGCGTCTGGCATCAAGGGGGGCGACTTCAACAACTTGCACGCGCCTGTCTTTGCCCAATTTGGTCGTTCCGACTGGGAATCCTATACCCATGCGCCGCGATACCACAGCAAGCAGACCGATCAACGCGACAACGAAAATCAGTGCTAAAGCAAATCGGAGGTACTCATCCATGCCCATTTCGTTAAAGCCTAATTGTTCTTGTTAGCCTGAACTTGGATGGCATCACTAAGTGCACCCAATCGGCCAACCAGTTTTTGGATTGTAATGGTCACTGCGTCTGCATCATCCGGTGGGACAAGTGACATGCGACGGCATAATTCTGCGATCTGTATTTCAAGATTTGCAAGATCTATCGTATTGCCGTCCTTGACCAACGTATGACCATTCTCAACGGCTTGTGTAAGATCGGCGATTTCTGTCAGATAGTCAGGTTGACCACTATCGTTCGAATGTTCGTTCATAGGGTCACTCCTAGTTGGGACGATATCATCAGAGAATTCATTCATGCTCTCTATTTATATCGTCAGGCTTGATCTCACCATTGGCAAGATACACATATCTTAAGATTTCCGCGACAGCGGTAAATGCTTCGAGTGGAATTTCACTATCAATATCGATGGCAGAGAGTAATTCTGCCAAGTCAGCATCTTCGCGGACTTTAATGCCATTGGCAAAGGCGAGCGCAAGTATTTGCTCAGCTACGGTGCCACGCCCAGCGGCGACAACACGAGGCGAGCGACCATCTTGATCATCTTTCAAGGCAACAGAAACGGCCTGCGCGCGGGGCGGCGGGGGCTTCATGTTCCCTTCGGGTACGTCATCTGCTGGGCTCAAGATCAGCCTCGTTTCTTCAAGAATTAAGAGGTAAGCATGATCGATTGGCTTTAATAAACCATAAATTTGTTGGTTTAGGTCTAACTGTCGCGAATCATTTTATACGTATCGTTAATATTGATTCATGAGTTGTTAATAAACCCGGCAGATAATGCCCACTAGGAAATCGACAGGAAATCCGTGTTTTGTGGTTAACAGACCATGTAACAGGGTGACTTAGAGGGGCCTCGGCCATGGATATAGAAAAACAGACGTTATTCTCAGCTGTAAAAAGCAGGATGAGTTGGCTTACGCAGCGACAGGAAATCTTGTCGCAGAACATCGCGAATGCGGACACGCCGAGATATCGTGCTACGGACCTAAAGCCTTTCCAGTTTAGAGATATCCTACGTAAAGAAAAAATTCAGCTGAATATGGACGTGACAAGCGCGTCGCATCAGCCAGGGCGACGCAAACGCATCCGTGACTTTTCGGAGCAGCAGGTACGCCAACCCTTTGAGACTGCGCCAAACGGCAATAATGTCATCATTGAAGAGCAGTTAGCGAAGGTCAACGAAACACAAACGAAACACCGGTTGGTCACACAGTTGTATAAAAAGCATCTGAGCATGATCACGATGGCTGTTCGTGGCGCACGTTAAGTTTAAATAGGGACGATAGATGGACGATCTTTTAAAAACGTTTTCGATTTCAAGTGCGGGCATGAAGGTTCAAGGGGCCAGACTTCGGGTGATTTCACAAAACATCGCGAACGCTGATTCGTTGCCGCAGGACCCGAATGGCAAGCCATATCGCCGCCAAACCATTACGTTTCGTAATGAATTAGATAAGTCTGTCGGGCTGGAAACTGTGCGTGTCAGTAAAGTGCGCCCAGACATGTCTAATTTTGGAAAACGTTATGAGCCGGGTCATCCTGCATCTGATGCGGATGGTTATGTGCTGACACCAAATGTGAACAGGTTGGTTGAAATGACCGATATGCGAGAAGCGCAACGGTCATATGAAGCCAACTTGAATGTTATTAAGTCGTCGAGATCAATGCTGATGAGCACGATCGACCTCTTACGCTAATCCGAACACGCAAGAATGCGTGCAAAAATAGGCGCCGGCCAAGAAGTTGCTAGGCGAACCTAGAACGGGATAATAAAAGGGGGAACCTGACATGTCAGACGCAGCCATGGGTTTCACAAATGCCATTAAGGCATATTCTAACGTCGCAGACGGACAAGCTTTCGGTGGTAACAAACCGATGCAGACACCAAGTGCCGGTGGTGATGAATTCTCATCTTTGGTTAAAAGCGCCATTGATGAAGCCATTAAAATTGGTGAGAAGAGTGAGCACCTCTCTATTCAGGGTGTTAATGATCGTGCCGACCTTAATCAAGTGGTCACCGCAGTTGCGGAAGCTGAAGTCACGTTGCAAACTGTTGTCGCAGTTCGCGATAAAGTCATTGACGCTTACAAAGAAATTTTACGTATGCCAATTTGATCTATTCGTGAATTGATTTCGCGATAATAGCCGCTTGTGTTCTCATCGAATGGGGCGGATTAAGGATCGATCATGAACGAAACCGCTGTTATGGAAATTGGGCGAGAGGCGCTGTGGATTGTGCTCCTTACAGCAGGTCCAATCATGTTTGCGGGCTTGTTGATCGGACTTATCATTGCGCTATTCCAGGCATTGACGACGATCCAGGAAATGACGCTGACGTTTGTGCCTAAGATCATTGTGATTTTTTTGGCGATTATGGTTTTCCTTCCTTTTATGATGACAGAAGTCGTCGAGTTTTCTCGACGGCTTTTTGACCGAATGATATCGCTTGGCATCAGTTAGACGCGGGGGCGCTAGATGCTAGAGCAATTTCTCGAGACAAATATTTGGGTGCTTCTCGTGGTTGCGACCCGTATTGGCACAATGCTCTCGCTTGTCCCTGGATTTGGCGCTGGATACGTCACGCCGCGCTTAAGGTTAGCCTTAGCGATGACGATGAGTTTTCTCATATTGCCATCTGTCAACATTTACGTCCCGGCTCTGCCAACAAGTGCAATGTCATTGTTCATGATATTGGTTGGTGAAGTTATCATCGGGGCTTTTATGGCGACGATTGGGATGTTCGTGATCTCTGCTCTGCAAACAGCGGGCACATTCATTGCGTATTATTCGTCCATGGCAAACGCGATGATCCAGGATCCAATTTCAAATCAACAAAGCTCGGTCATTTCTGGGTTTCTCAGTACGTTGGCATTGGTGGCGATTTTTGCCGCAAATTTACATCATCTCGTATTGCGCGCTCTTGTTGATAGCTTCTCGTTATTCAGACCCGGTAATTTGATTGAATTTGGGGATATATCTGAAACCCTCGTGAATGCGCTATCGTCGGCATTCACTTTAGGTTTTAAGCTTTCTGCGCCGTTGCTTGTGGTCGCATTTGTCTATTATTTGGCTTTGGGTATTCTGGGCCGTTTGATGCCAACATTGCAGGTCTTCTTCTTCGGTTTGCCATTACAGGTGTCACTGCAGATTTGGGTGCTAATGATCTGTCTTTCTGGCATGATGATGGTGTTCTTACAGGCGTTTGGTAACGCTTACGTGCCATTTATCAGCCCATGAACAGCAAAAATATTTTGAAAGTGGCTTATGGCTGAAGAAGACGACGCTCAAAAAACCGAAGACCCAACCGACAAAAAACTTTCGCAAGCGCGCGAAAAGGGTCAGGTCGCGTCTTCGCAAGAGGTCAAAAGCTGGATGGTCCTGCTCGCTGGTTCCGCCGCCATCCTTTTTATTGCGCCTGGGATGGCTAACCGTGTTCGGACGCTCAGCCTGCCGTATCTTGAAAAAGCACATGACATCCCTACTGATTTTGAAGGTATGCGGGCAATCCTCGCTCAATCTTTAATTGATGCGGGCATTGCGATTTCCCCATTTTTCATATTGATCATGATCTTTGCATTTGCAGGTAACGTGCTGCAGTTCGGGTTTTTAGTTGCGCCAGAAAAGATCAAGCCAGACATCGCAAAGCTTTCATTATTTGCCGGTTTTAAGCGCATGTTTTCCGTCAAATCGACGGTCGAATTCCTTAAAGGCATACTGAAACTCACAATTGTGACGGTCGTCGCCGTTGGCATGACCATTCCGCTTTTAGAAGATATGACGTTACTGCCTGGGGCATCGGTCGGCGACATATTGGAGCGTATCCATAATGTAGCGATCTTTATCTCTGCTGGCACAATCGCTGTGATGACTGTGATCGCAATACTCGATTTTTCATTCCAGAAGTATCAGTTTATGAAACAGATGCGGATGTCGAAACAAGAAGTTAAAGACGAGCACAAGCAATCAGATGGTAACCCTGAGGTTAAAGCACGAATCAGGACGTTGCGGCAGCAGCGTGCGCGCGAACGGATGATGTCTAATGTCCCGCAAGCGGATGTCGTCATTACCAATCCGACGCATTATGCTGTTGCCTTAAAATATGATGTTGATTCCATGGCGGCACCGCTTCTTGTCGCAAAAGGCATTGATACATTGGCATTCCGTATTCGTGAAGTCGCTGAGGAGCACGATATACCAATCGTTGAAAACCCGCCGCTTGCACGTGCATTGCATGCGGCTGTTGATTTAGATCAAGAAGTCCCACCAGAACACTTTGTCGCAGTTGCCGAAGTTATCGGTTACGTTATGCGTCTCAAGGGTAAATCACTGAATTGATGACGGGATCACTGTGAAGGCAATCAAAGACCAGTATGACGTAAAAGGTTCGACGGATAGTGGGCGCAAACCTTCATCGCCGCTGCTTTTACTTGTCTTGGCGTTGGCGTCGATCGGCACGTCTGTGTTCCTTTGGTTCGAGATCCCCGAGCATCGCGCCATGGCATGCCCTGCATTGGCTGCGGCCGGGAGCATATTTTTACTCCTAAGCGCATGGTATGGCGGTATGCGCGTTGCAAGATTAAAGCAGGCGGACACCCGTGTAGATGGGCTTGAGCAAACATCTGCACCGATCCTTATTACCAATGCCGAAGGTCAGACAACCTATATGAACCATGCGGCGACCACATTGTTCAAAGATTTCCAGATCGATACGACAGCAAAGCGTGCACTTGATGCACTCGGTCTTTCTGCGAGCCCTGACGAGAGTGCTGGATTTGCACGCTTGTCTGGCAAGGTTGTGCGTTGGCGAACCCGGACACTCAGCGTTTCCAGTGGTCGCGTCTGGCAATTAGATGACGTTACCGAGATCATTAAAGGTCATGCCGAGCTGCAACGTGAAATGACGGTGTTGCAGGATATCTTTGATTTGATGCCTGTTGGATTTTTGTCCGCAGACTCTGACGGGCGCATTGACCGCTGCAATGGCACGCTCGCAGGCTGGCTGGGCGAGACACCTCGCTCATTGATTGGCCGATCTCTTGGTGAGTTTATAACAGAAGGCAAAGATTCTGGTGAATTGGGCGGCGTCAGTATGGGCGTCGTGACGTTGCAACGGCACGGAGGGGGTGAACCTTTTCTCGCGACGTTGATGCAAACGGCGAAGATGAACAAAGATGGCAGTGAGGCTTTATATACGCGCTCGCTGTTAATTCGCGATATCGCTCTCGATCTGTCAGATGCAAGTACACCAGACCTTGCTGCGTCTAGTGAAGATAGCGATCCTCGTCTTGACATTGATCACGACGAAAATAGAGCGTTGATGGATAATGTTCGTTGGCTTTATCACGATGCACCTGTTGGTATTGCCTTTGCTGACCTTGAAGGAAACATTTCCGGCTGTAATACCGCCTTTAGGAAACTCCTTGGCATCAAAGGCGACACGGCTGTTGAGGGCGCATTCAATGATATGATTGCGCGTGAAGATCGTGATGATGTTCAGGGCGCACTTTCTAAGGTTGTGATGGGTGTTGGTGGACATGGTGTCCATCTGGAAACGAGATTAAACCGCGCTGATGGTGAAGACCTATCGGTCAGCCTGACGGTTGCGCGGATCGTTGATGAAGCTGGTGATACATCAGGACTTATTCTCCACTTTATTGATACGACCGAGCATCGGAACCTTGAGGTTCAATTCACACAATCTCAGAAGATGCAGGCCGTTGGGCAACTGGCGGGTGGTGTCGCACACGACTTTAACAACTTGCTGACTGCGATGATTGGTTTTGCCGACCTATTGCTTACGCGCCGTGGACCAGATGATCCTGATTTTGCTGACATTATGCAGATCAAACAGAATGCCAATCGAGCCACGAACCTTGTTCGCCAATTGCTCGCATTCTCTCGAAAGCAAAAACTCGAACCTGAAGTCATGGATGTGACCGAGCAATTGGGCGAGCTCACTAATTTATTGAGCCGCTTGATTGGTGAGCGCGTGACGCTTGATATGAAGCATGGTCGGAATTTGGGCGATGTTCTTTTTGATAAAGGCCAGTTCGATCAGGTTGTCATCAACTTGTGCGTCAATGCACGAGATGCGATGCCTGGTGGGGGTAAGATAACGATCACGACGAAACCGGTGACGTTAGAAAAGCCAACACCGAAAGGGCACGAAATCATTCCTGTTGGCGATTATATCACAATCAGCGTTTCTGATAGTGGTACTGGTATCGCTAAGGAAAATCTGGAACGTATTTTTGAACCGTTCTTCTCTACCAAAGAAGTAGGGGCGGGCACAGGCCTTGGCCTCTCCACGGTTTATGGGATTGTGCATCAGGCAGAAGGCTACATTTTTGTTGATAGCGCAGTTGGCAAGGGGACAGCGTTTACGCTTTATCTGCCGGTTTATGAAACCAAAGCTGATGATGCGCGGAAGAAGGTTGCGCCAGCGCAGATTGAGATAGAAGGTGACCTCACCGGGCAGGGGACAATCTTGCTGGTCGAGGACGAGGATGCTGTTCGATTGTTTGGATCACGTGCTTTGCGTAACAAAGGGTATGACGTTCTGGAAGCAACTGATGGTGAAACCGCCCTCGATGTCATCGCCAATACGAAAACACCAATTGATCTGATTATATCTGATGTGGTTATGCCAGGTATGGACGGGCACACGCTGGTTAATCTTGCCCGACAGGAACTGGATGGCGTGAAGACAATCTTGATGTCTGGGTACTCAGAAGACGTGTTCAGGAACGGTCCTGACATGGATCCTGAAATTGCTTTCTTAGGCAAGCCTTTCACATTGAAGGGACTCGCGGCGAAAGTGAAGGAAGTTCTCGATAGTTAATGGTCGAATCGGTCGATTAATTCATATCGAAAACGTTACGAATACTATTGTTTTTACAGGAACGTTCTAAGAACAATTATAATTAAAATCAATAAAATCAGTAGATTAAAAAAATACTGGACAAAAAGAACAAATAAGATACAAATGTCTCCATTGAAACGCCCTGACGGGTATGCCAGAACGGAGATGCAAAATGAGTAGCCCAGCCTTACGCGTAGTAGACAAGGAAAAAGACGTGGATAAAACGAAAGCGCTAGACGCTGCCGTCGGTCAGATTGAACGGGCGTTTGGTAAAGGCTCGATTATGCGCCTTGGCCAACGTGAAGTTATGCAGGTCGAAAGCATCTCTACAGGATCTATTGGTTTGGATATCGCTCTCGGTATTGGCGGTGTGCCAAAGGGCCGGATCATGGAAGTCTACGGACCTGAGAGTTCTGGTAAAACGACATTGGCGCTGCACATTGTTGCTGAAGCACAAAAGTTGGGTGGCACGTGTGCTTTCGTCGATGCTGAGCATGCGTTGGATCCGAAGTACGCAAAGAAACTTGGCGCAAACGTCGAAGAACTTCTGATTTCGCAACCAGATGCCGGTGAGCAAGCGCTTGAGATTGCTGATACGCTTGTCCGCTCCGGTGCAATTGACGTGTTGGTTGTTGATAGTGTCGCGGCCTTGGTGCCTCGCGCTGAACTCGAAGGCGAAATGGGCGATACGCACGTTGGTCTTCAGGCGCGTTTGATGAGTCAGGCGCTGCGTAAATTGACGGCATCCGTATCTAAGTCCAACACACTGGTAATTTTCATTAACCAGATCCGTATGAAGATTGGTGTGATGTTTGGCAGCCCTGAAACCACATCAGGTGGTAACGCGCTGAAATTCTATTCTTCTGTCCGTCTTGATATTCGCCGGATTGGTGCGATCAAGGACCGCGACGAAGTTGTTGGTAACCAGACCCGCGTTAAGGTTGTTAAGAACAAGGTGGCCCCGCCGTTCAAACAGGTCGAATTCGATATCATGTACGGTGAAGGCATTTCCAAGATGGGTGAGATTCTCGACCTTGGTGTGACCGCTGGAATTGTTGAAAAGTCCGGCTCATGGTTCTCTTTTGAGAGCGAGCGGATCGGTCAGGGGCGTGAGAACTCTAAAAAGTTCCTCAGGGATAACCCAGTTATTTCAGACCGTATTGAGATGCTTATCCGCCAAAACGCAGGACTGATCTCTGAAGAAATGATGACCGGCCCAGATAATCCTGACGAAGCCAAAGCTGTTGATGAGGGCGGTGAAGAGGCTGCACTCGATTAATCTGGCTGGGCTTTTGGGCCCATGAGAACACTGGCTATAAGATTTGCCCCTCGCTTTGGCGGGGGGCTTCTATTTGCCTGTATAGTTCCGTCTCTCGACACATCCCCCGGAACCCGTTAAAACCTTGCGTCCGCCTGAGAAAACACCATTTCCAGGTTTGGTTATTCAAGTTCCGGAGCGACGAGAAAAAGCATGCAAAAAGTTAATGATATCCGTAAGGCGTTTCTCGACTATTTCGAGACCAATGGTCATGAGATTGTCTCGTCGTCGCCTCTTGTCCCACGTAACGATCCGACCCTGATGTTTACGAACGCCGGTATGGTTCAGTTCAAGAATGTTTTTACGGGTAACGAAGCACGCCCATACAGCCGGGCCGTGACGTCACAAAAGTGCGTGCGTGCAGGCGGAAAGCATAATGACCTCGAGAATGTGGGCCATACAGCGCGCCATCACACATTTTTTGAGATGCTCGGTAATTTCTCTTTTGGTGATTACTTCAAGGATCAAGCCATCGAATTGGCATGGAATCTCGTCACGAAAGAGTTCGGTCTGAACAAAGACAAGCTCTTGGTCACGGTGCATTCCTCGGATGAAGATGCGGCTGACCTTTGGAAGAAGATTGCAGGTATTCCGGATAGCAGAATTATTCGTATCCCGACCTCGGACAATTTCTGGTCGATGGGTGATACGGGGCCTTGTGGTCCTTGTTCTGAAATCTTCTTTGATCATGGTGACCATATTCCTGGTGGGCCTCCAGGTTCACCGGATGAAGACGGTGACCGGTTTATTGAAATCTGGAACCTGGTGTTCATGCAGTTTGAACAGCTCACCGCTGATGAGCGTGTAGATTTGCCAAAGCCTTCGATCGATACGGGTATGGGGCTCGAGCGGATTGCTGCTGTGATGCAGGGGACGCACGACAACTATGAGATCGATATGATGCAGGCGTTGATCCGGGCTTCCGCTGAAGCATCGAAGACGGATGCGGACAGTGTGTCGCACCGTGTAATTGCCGATCATTTACGTGCCAGTACATTCTTGATCACGGATGGCGTGCTGCCGTCGAATGAAGGACGTGGATATGTGTTGCGCCGGATCATGCGCCGCGCCATGCGCCATGCCCATATGCTGGGATGCACAGACCCACTAATGTTCCGCCTTGTACCTGCTTTGATCCGGGAAATGGGCGATGCCTACCCAGATTTAAAGCGATCCGAGCCTTTAGTGACCGAAACGCTGAAACTTGAAGAGACGAAGTTCAAGCAGTTGTTGGAGCGTGGCTTGAAGCTTTTGGATGACGCGACTGGCGAAATGGCGGCTGGTGACGAGTTGGACGGCGAAGTCGCATTCAAACTTTATGACACATACGGTTTCCCGCTTGATCTGACACAGGACGCTCTAAAGGTTCGTGAGATTACGGTTGATGAAGACACTTTCAAGTCAGCCATGCAGCGCCAGCGCGAAGAAGCGCGTAAGGCTTGGTCTGGATCGGGTGATGCGGTAACAGACGCCATATGGTTTGGGGTGCGTGATAAAGTTGGCGCCACAGATTTCTTAGGTTACGACACGGAAAGTGCTGAGGGCCAGATCAAGGCAATTGTTGTTGATGGTAAGTCTGTTGAGAGCGTAGGGGCAGGTGCACAGGTTTATCTTGTGCTCAATCAATCGCCGTTTTATGGCGAAAGTGGTGGCCAAATGGGCGACTGCGGCGTGATTAAAACAGATGACGTCACGATCATAATTTCAGACACTCAAAAACGTGTTGATGATGTTCATGTTCATATTGGCGTTGTTGAGAGCGGCACTGTGAATGTTGGAGACGAGGCCCGTCTGGAAGTGGACAATGAAAACCGTTCCAGACTTCGTGCGAACCATTCTGCGACACACCTGCTTCACGAAGCATTGCGCCGTCGTTTAGGCGACCATGTAACACAAAAAGGCTCGTTGGTTGCCCCGGACCGTTTACGATTTGATGTCTCCCATCCAAAAGGGGTGAGCGCGGACGAGTTGGCGAATGTTGAAGTCGATGTGAATAATCAGATCGCTGCGAACGCGAGCGTATCAACCCGCCTTATGGATCCAGAGTCTGCTGTCGAAGCAGGCGCGATGGCGCTGTTTGGTGAAAAGTATGGCGATGAAGTGCGTGTTGTATCCATGGGCGATGACATCAACGCTGATTTCTTCTCGACGGAACTTTGCGGTGGCACCCACGTGAAACGCACAGGCGACATTGGGGTCTTTAAAATATTATCTGAAACCGCCGTCGCGTCTGGTGTTCGGCGTATTGAAGCTCTTACCGGTGCAGGTGCGCGTGCGTATTTTGCTGAAACAGAAAAGACATTATTTGAGGTCGCTTCGCATTTGAAGGCCAATCCATCTGACGTGCCTGCACGTGTTAAAACGCTGGTTGAAGAACGCCGTAAGCTCGAACGCGAACTTGCTGACGCGCGTAAGAAATTGGCAATGGGTGGTGGTGTGTTCAAGTCCGACGATACGAACGCTGTTGAGACCGTCAACGGTGTCGCGTTTTTGGGACGTGTGCTTGAAGGTGTGCCTGCAAAAGAACTCAAAGGCGTTGTCGATGATCTAAAAACGCAAATGGGTTCCGGCGTTGTTGCGGTTCTGTCGGTCAATGATGACAAAGTATCTTTGGTCGTTGGTGTTACGGATGATCTGACGGCCACAAATAGTGCGGTTGGTTTGGTGCAAGCTGGTTCTGCGGCTGTTGGCGGCAAGGGTGGCGGCGGTCGTCCGGATATGGCGCAGGCTGGTGGCCCGGATACATCTAAAGCGAACGAGGCACTTGATGCGATTAAGGCGGCAATCAACGCCGTTAGCTGATCCTTCTTTGGGGAATTATTCCTGAAAGTAACGTCCCGGTGTTTTGCCCAGCGCACGCCTGAACATGGCGATAAAAGCGCTTTGTGACGCGTACCCCAAATCAAACGCAACGTCGGTTACGCTGTCGCCGCGTGCCAGATGTGCCAGAGCGGCCAAAAGCTTTACCTGCTGTCGCCATTGGCCAAATGTCATATCAGTTTCACGCATGAACAAGCGGGCGAGGGTTTTTTTACTCGCACCCAACTCGACGGCCCAATCATCAAGAGTACGCGTATCTGCAGGATCATCAATTAGTGTATTCGCGATAATTTTGGTTTTTCGATCATGCGTCATGGGCAGATGGAGAGGCGCGATAGGCAAGCCTTCAATCTGATCCAGCAACACATGGACAAGGCGCGCATCGGCACTCTCAGGTACTGGGTCTGCAATGATGTCCATAGACGCCAGGATCAATTCCCTGAGGAGTGGTGCGACCGTGACGACGCAGCAGACGTCTGGGAGGCCTGGGCGCGCATCAATTGCAATGTACAATGAGCGAAGCGAGAGCGGCGTGCCTTGCGCCTTTACGTGATGTGAAGTGCCGGGCGGAATCCAGACCGCACGCTGTGGCGGCACAACCCATACACCCTCAAGTGTTGTTACCCGCATGACCCCTTGGACGGCATAAAGCAATTGCGCGCGCTCATGAGTGTGCCAGTCGATAACATGATCAGCCGGGCATTCCCGTGACCGCGCGATGATCAGGCCAGGACCTTGATCCACACCCTTAAGGGGCGGCAGCACCATATCGGGAGAGAGGATGGAAGTTGTCACTTTTGAGATGTTTTTTGTCATTATAGCCGATATAAGCCTTCAATTGCCTCTGGTAAAGTCCCTGCCACTAGAAAATTAGCGACGATGAAAAGGTACTGCGAGAATGAGTGAAACGGGTTTTTTGAGAAATGGCTGGAAAAGTCGCGAGGTCTTTCTTGTCCTGACGGCTATTGCGATGCCGATTTCATTCTCAACGTGGCAGGCTCTGTTTAACAATTTTGCACATGACTCCGCAGGACTTGGCGGAGACGGGATTGGGTACATCCAATCGTTTCGTGAAGTTCCAGGTTTTTTGAGCTTTACCGTTATCTTCTTGTTGCTCTGGTTTAAGGAACAATCATTCGCCCTCGTGGCATTGATGCTGCTGGGTATTGGAACCATGGTTACGGGGTACTATCCCACGTTTTGGGGGTTGATGCTGACGACGTTCCTGATGTCTGTCGGTTTCCATTACTTTGAGGCGTTGCATCAATCGCTAGCATTGCAGTGGACTGATAAGAAAACGGCCCCCGAAGTCATGGGTAAGATTGTCAGCGCACGGTCGTTTGCAGCCCTTGTGTCGTTCGGCATCATTTATGTGATGTTGGATACGATGGAGTTGGACCTGAACTGGGTTTATACGATTGGCGGCGCTGTCACGATGTTGATCGCCGTGTATTGCTGGTTTGCGTTCCCGACGTTCACAGCCGACGTTGAACAATCTAAAAAGATTGTGCTCAGAAAGCGTTATTGGCTCTGGTATGCGCTCGTATTCATGTCCGGTGCGCGTCGGCAGATCTTTGTCGTGTTCGCAGGGTTCTTAATGGTGCAGAAATTTGGCTTCACGGCTGGGGAAATGAGCCTGATGTTTTTGGCCAATATGGTTGCGACCATATATCTGGCACCAAAAATTGGCCGAATGATCTCGCGGATCGGTGAACGGAATATGCTGATCATCGAATACAGTGGTCTTGTTTTTGTATTCGTTGGTTATGCCTTTGCATCCGAAGCCTGGATGGGCGTTGCCATGTATATTGTCGATCACATCTTTTTTGCGATGGCGATTGCGATCAAGACGTATTTCCAAAAGATTGCGGACCCCGCGGATATCGCGTCTTCAAGCGGTGTTAGCTTCACAATTTCGCATATCGTTGCGATTGTTATTCCTGCTACGTTCGGGTTCCTCTGGCTAACCTCGCCTACGTATGTTTTCCTAGCAGGAGCAGCGATGGCGGCAGTCTCGCTCGTGCTTGCATTCCTGGTGCCTCGTAATCCGGAATCAGGCAACGAGTCGATCATCTTCCGCGTCATAGGAAAACCACAAGCAGCGGAATAGCGAATTCATGATGAGCAAACGATTTGACGGTACTGAAAACTATGTTGCGACCGATGACCTAAAGATTGCAGTGAATGCTGCTGTCGGTCTCGGCAGACCTTTGTTAGTCAAAGGAGAGCCCGGCACGGGTAAAACTGTTCTGGCCGAAGAGATTGCGAAATCTCTGGGTGCCCCTTTGATCCCATGGCATATCAAATCGACGACTAAGGCTCAGCAAGGCCTCTATGAATATGATGCTGTAGCGCGACTTCGTGATAGCCAGCTTGGCGACGAGCGTGTGCACGATATCTCGAACTACATTGTCAAAGGCAAGCTTTGGGAAGCGTTTGAAAGTGAACAACGTCCTGTGTTGTTGATTGATGAAGTCGATAAGGCTGACATTGAATTTCCAAACGATCTTTTACTCGAACTCGATCGTATGGAATTTCATGTCTATGAAACAAAAGAAACCATTCGCGCAGATAACCGCCCCGTTGTGATTATCACATCGAATAATGAAAAAGACCTACCGGATGCATTCTTGCGCCGCTGTTTCTTCCATTACATCAAGTTCCCTGATGAAGGCACGATGCGGGCGATTATTGATGTACACTTTCCAGATGTGCAGAAGCGTCTGGTCAAAGAGGCCATGGAAGTTTTTTACGAACTTCGGGATGTGCCAGGCCTCAAGAAACGTCCATCGACGTCCGAGTTATTGGATTGGATCAAGTTGTTGATGATCGAAGACATACCGGTTGATGCTCTGCGCTCCAACGATAAAAAAGACCTGATTCCACCGCTTTACGGGGCCTTGCTGAAAAACGAGCAGGACGTACATTTGTTAGAGCGTTTAGCATTCTTGAACCGCCGCGAAGGTGGGAATTGAAGCGATCACTCGTGACGTCGTTTCTTATTCATGTTTTCATAGGCGATTATGGTAAAATATATCGATCCTGCTAAAATAGAGCGCCTTGGGCTAGAGGCTTGGGACTGGGTGTTGGCGCATGTTCTTGTGTGGCCGACAGCAGTGCAGGCTGCGATTGTTATTGTCGCTTTCCTGGTTGCGCGGTTGCTGGCACCCAAACTCGTCGCATTGATCACACGCACTGCAGACCATCCGAAGTTCCCAAACTGGTTAGCACCTAAAGTTCGTTCCTGTGCGTCATTGAGTTTTGCGTTCGTTTGGTTGGCCCTGCAATGGTTCTCGGTTTTTGCTGCGATTGAGGCTGAATGGCCAAGTCGTCTCATTGAAAGCGTTGTTTCGCTCCTGACGGCATGGGTGGTTATTCGGTTCGCTTCAAGTTTTGTGCGCGACGCTGGTTGGTCACGCACTTTAGCGGTTTTTGCCTGGTCAGTTGCTGCGCTCAATTTAGTCGGTTTGCTCGGGCCGACGGTTCATACCCTTGAGAGTATGGCACTTTCAATGGGCGATATAAGACTGTCAGTTTTAGGACTGATCAAAGCTGGCATTGTCCTCATGCTCTTGCTTTGGGTGGCAGGCATTATGTCACGACTTATCGAGCACCGGCTTGATGCCTCACAAACGCTTTCACCGTCAGCACGTGTCCTCGTCAGTAAACTTATTCGTGTTCTGTTGATCGTCATTGCGATCATTGCGGCCTTGGAAAGCATCGGTATCGACCTTACGGCGCTGACGGTATTTGGTGGTGCTATCGGTCTTGGTATCGGGTTTGGTCTGCAAAAAGTGATTTCGAATCTCATGAGTGGTGTAATTTTACTCATGGACAAATCTGTTAAACCGGGCGATGTGATTGCGATTGACGGCACCTTTGGTTGGATCAATCGACTAAGTGCTCGATATGTCTCCGTGATCACGCGTGATGGCATAGAGCATCTTATCCCAAATGAGGACTTGATTTCACAACGGGTCGAGAACTGGTCCTATTCCGACAGTCTGATCCGATTGAAGCTGCCGATTGGCGTTGCTTACGAATCCGATGTGCCTCTGGCAATGACGCTTGCCGTTGATGCTGCGAAAAACGTTAAGCGTGCGCTTGATAACCCTGCGCCTGTATGTCGACTGATGAATTTTAGTGATGATGCTGTTGAATTAGAGCTACGTGTTTGGATCTGTGATCCTCAAAAGGGTGTCGCGAATGTTCAGTCAGAAATTCTGCTGAATATCTGGAACCTTTACCATGAGAATGGTGTTGAGTTTCCATTCTCGCAGCGTGATCTGCATATCAAGTCGTCCGTACCACTTCGTGTAGAAATGGTTTCCAAGGGCACGCCAGACAATGATGCGTTTGACGACCTCTCAGATAATCCCAAGGAAAATCCAAAGGATAGCTGATGTTTATAGACTTCTTTCTAAAACTTCGCGATGTCGGTGTGCCGTGTTCACTCAGAGAATATCTAACATTGGTCGAAGCTGTTGATAGTGGCTACGCGGATTTTGACCTGAATGGATTTTACTTTCTAAGCCGCTCAGCGATGGTCAAAGACGAGCGAAATCTTGATAAATTTGACCGTGTATTTGGCGAAGTGTTTAAAGGCATTGAGACACCTGAGGGTGAAGAGGGGGCAACCCACGATATCCCTGAGGAATGGCTTCGAAAGCTTTCTGAGAAAATCCTCACAGACGAAGAGAAAAAACAGATCGAAGCTATGGGTGGTTGGGACAAGCTCATGGAGACACTCCAGAAACGTCTCGAAGAACAAAAAAAACGCCATCAAGGTGGGTCAAAATGGATCGGCACGGGGGGCACGTCACCGTTTGGTGCCTATGGCTATAACCCGGAAGGTGTGCGTATTGGCCAGGATGAAAATCGTAATTTCTCAGCTGTGAAAGTCTGGGATAAACGGGAATTCAAAAACCTTGATGACACGCTTGCCCTTGGAACAAGAAATATCAAAGTGGCTTTGCGGCGCCTCAGGCGATTTGCCCGTGAAGGGGCGCCTAGTGAGCTTGATCTGGATGGCACGATTAAAGGAACGGCGCGTAAAGGGTTCCTCGACATTCAAATGCGTGCTGAGCGGCATAACGCTGTTAAGGTATTGATTTTCTTTGATGTTGGCGGCTCGATGAATCCTCATGTACGCACGATGGAAGAATTGTTTTCAGCCGTACGAAGCGAGTTCAAGCATCTGGAATATTTCTATTTTCATAACTTTTTATACGAGCGTGTGTGGCGTGATAATCGTCGCCGGCAAACGAATTCAACGCCAACCTGGGAAGTCCTTCGGACATTCCCCCATGATTATAAAGTGGTGATCGTAGGGGATGCGTCAATGAGCCCATACGAGATCGTCATGCCAGGTGGCAGCGTTGAACATTGGAACGAAGAAGCCGGGGTTGTGTGGCTCCAGAGGTTGCTGCAGATTTATCCAAAAACGATTTGGCTGAACCCGATCAAGAAAGACTGGTGGGATCACACGCAATCGGTCTCCATGGTTCGTGAACTCATGGAAGACCGAATGTATCCGCTAACGTTATCGGGCTTAGAGGACGCAATGCGCGAGCTGACGCGCTAGCGAAGTCCCATATTACTTAGCGTCAGCTGCAATGCGCATTGTGATAATTTTGTCTGGATCTTCGACAAGACCATTGGCGCGCTCGTCGCCTTTTTTGATCTGATCGACATATTCCATGCCATCAATGACTTCGCCCCAAATGGTATACTGTCCATCTAGCCATGTGCTTGGCTCAAGGGTGATAAAGAACTGGCTGTCGGCACTATTTGGGTTTTGTGATCTCGCCATGCCCATCGTGCCGCGATAAAACTTCTCAAGGTCGGTAAATTCGGCAGCAATATTCTGACCAGAGCCACCGGTGCCGTTTCCGTCAGGATCACCTGTCTGTGCCATGAAGCCATCGATTACGCGGTGGAAAACAAGGCCATCATAAAACTTTTCACGGACAAGCTCTTTAATGCGAGCAACGTGATTGGGCGCAATATCAGGGCGCATTTCAATCACGACCATGCCGGATTTTAGTTCTAGATGAAGGGTGTTTTCTAGATCGGCTGCTTTGGCTTCTGTGTTCATGGCAAATACCGTAAATAGCGCGAGGATAACAATGCCAGCAAGGCGGCGCATTTTACTCTCCTAATCTGGTGAATATGTTCCGTTTTCTATGACTTAATTGCCCTCAATCGAACTGGGCGTCAATATCTGACTGCATTAAACCTTTGCCTTTGTGCTGTGGGCCTTCGAGCAATTTGTCGTCTTTGATCTCATTCGAGAGGGTTGTTGCGGTACCTTTATAGGTATCGCCATCCAATAGGGCTGCGATAGAAATGATACGCTCTTCAATATATCCGAGTGATTTCGTGATTTTACCGGCTCGCTGGCCTGTTATGTCCTGGAAGGTGCATGCTTCATATATTTTCTGAGTGCTCACAGTCATCGCGCTGAGGAGTATTTCTGCGTCGGCGTTGTTGCTGACGAATGAGCGTAAAGTCGCAATGCTTTCGTCGCTCTGTTCAGCAGCGCCAATAATTGTGTGTGTCGATTTCTCGGTTGCCTGATCGATGGCATTAATTTCTTGTTCAATGCGCTGCGCCATTTGCCGCAGGCTCAACAGTTCAGATTTGAGTATGTCCATATCTGCTTGCTCAGGCATCGAATATCGCTCCTCAACAAGGAATTTTAGGTATTAAATCGATCGATTAATTTCAGTGCGGCATCGGTTGGCGTGATCTTTCCTGCGCGAACGTCGGCCTCAAGGGTATCCGCAACATCACTTTTCTGTCGAACGCGTTCAATAAGTGTCGCAGTGACTTCATCCCACATCCAGCTTGCAGCCTGTTCTGCGCGCTTTTCATCGGTCGCACCGGCGTCTCTCATGATTTTGCCGAATTCATCCATTTTTTCCCAGACTTCAGGGATGCCAGCCCCCGTATGGGCAGAACATCGGAGGACATGTGGCCGCCATAGCTCATTGCCGGTTCGGAGCATATGAATTGCTGAACGATAATCTTGAAATGCACGGCTCGCAGCTTTTGCCAAATCGCCATCGTCTTTTGTCACAACCAAAAGATCGGCCATCTCAACAATGCCCTTCTTGATGCCTTGTAAATCATCACCACCACCAGGCGCCACCAAGAGAGCAAACATATCGACCAAGTCCGCAACGGCGTACTCGGATTGTCCAACGCCAACGGTTTCAACAAGAATGACATCAAAGCCGCTGGCTTCAACGGCGAGAATGGTTTCTCTGGTCCGCCTCGCAACACCCCCCATTGAGCCACCCGATGGAGACGGTCTGACAAAGGCATCAGGATGCCGCGCAAGGTTCTCCATCCGGGTTTTGTCGCCCAATATCGATCCACCATGTTTCGGGCTCGAAGGGTCAACAGCCAAGACAGCGACCCGGTGGCCCTGTTCAATGACATGAAGACCAAAGGTCTCAATAAAGGATGATTTCCCGACACCAGGTACGCCAGAGATGCCGATGCGCAATGACTTGCCAGTTTGGGGCAGGAGCTCTGAGAGGGCTTCCTGTGCATCTACTCGATGATCTGTACGTGTTGATTCAATGCGGGTTATGAGACGGGCGAGGGCGCGTCGACTCCCGCTTTGGACCCCAGATACCAGTTCCTTAATCTCACTCACGGTTTCTTACGCTTCTTTTTTGGTTTCTTAGCGTCGGCGTCAGCTTTTTCGTCGAATGACGACCCGAATGCATGCATGGCCATCACAACCAGCTTTTCTCGCTGTTCCTCAGGGAGGTCATCCAGCAATTTGGTTTTTTGATCGTGAATTGATAACGCCTGTTCGATGAGTGCTTGCCGCCCAGGGGGTAAGTTCTTTTTGCGTTCGAGTTCGGCTGATGCACTTTCTATTGCTTGTTGGACAAGGGTTTCTGGCAATACATCCAAGTCGTCGTCATCGGAGGGTTTATTATTGGCTTTAACTGGCGCGTTACTTTTCTTGAGCGTGCCATTTTTGGCAGTTTGAATCTCATCAAGCTTTTTTCGAGCATTCTTATCGATAAAGATCGACAACAGCGCGCGAGAGAAAATATTACCAGCCATATATCAACGCCTCGAACTCATTTTGTTCACAAATTGCGAATCATTTGATAACGGTAGGACTATGTATTTTTCTTGTAAACGTTGATCTAAGCTAGCCAAACTCCAAGTCTGCGCCGTAAACTCTCTACCATGAGAAGAAATAGAGATTCAAAGATTGTCGCCACGCTTGGCCCCGCAAGCAGTTCCGAGAAACAAATCTCGGACCTTTTCGAAGCTGGGGTCGACGTATTTAGAATGAATTCCTCGCATGGAGATCATGCCGGACACCGTGAGCGCTATGATATCGTTCGTGGCTTGGAGAAAAAATACGGACGATCGGTTGGTATTCTCCTAGACCTTCAAGGCCCCAAATTACGTGTTGGCGACTTTGAGGGTGGCAAGGTTGTCCTCAAGACTGGGCAGCGCTATCGCTTGGAGGCTGATGAATGCCTTGGTGATACGAAGCGTGCATGTTTGCCACACCCTGAAGTCTTTAAGGCGCTCGAGCCTAATACTGACCTGTTGCTTGATGATGGGCGTCTACGCCTGAGGGTGCTTGAGCATGGGGAAGGCTGGGCCGAGACTGAAGTCATTGTCGGTGGTGTGTTATCAAACCACAAAGGATTGAACGTGCCGAGCGTGATCCTTGATGTCAGCCCACTGACGGCAAAGGATCTCGAGGATTTGCGGTTTGGTCTGGATCTTGGTGTCGACTTTATCGGCTTGAGTTTCGTGCAACGTCCAGAAGATGTGGCTGAAGCAAAGAAGATTATTGCTGGCCGTGCACACGTCATCAGCAAGCTTGAGAAGCCCCAAGCGCTTGAGCGTTTAGAAGAGATTGTAGATTTGTCAGATGCGATCATGGTTGCCCGTGGTGATCTGGGTGTCGAAGTCCCGCCTGAAGATGTGCCGGGGCTACAAAAGCGGATGCTGCGTGCATGTCGTCATAAAGGGAAGCCTGTAATCGTGGCAACCCAGATGCTGGACAGCATGATCCATGCGCCAACACCAACACGTGCCGAAGCATCTGACGTAGCGACGGCGATTTATGACGGTGCCGATGCCGTGATGTTATCAGCAGAAACGGCCGTTGGTGATTTTGCCAATGAAAGTGTTGCGATGATGGACCGGATCATCAAACGGGTTGAAGGCGATCCGCTTTATCGGGAAATGCGAGAGGCTGAGCGTCGTGCCCCTGAGGCAACGGCTGCGGATGCTATTTCGGCAGCTGCGCGTCAGGTGGCAGATACGATCTCTGCTGCTGCGATCGTGACCTTTTCGACAACAGGATCGACGACGATCCGTGCAGCGCGTGAGCGTCCCGTTGTCCCGATCCTTGGATTAACACCACGAAAAGATACAGCGCGAAGAAGTGCGCTGATATGGGGCGTGCACTCAGTTCATACCGAAGATTGTCATGCTTTCCGTGAAATGGTGAGCAAGGCAATCAAAGTCGCTAAATCCGAGGGATTTGCAGAAGTTGGTGACCCTATTGTGATTACAGCCGGTGTGCCGTTTGGGACGTCGGGGGCGACGAATATTCTACGCATTGCCTGGATCGAATAGAGCTCATTTTTGATTAAATCTAAAAATACTGCTAACGGCAGCGATCCACGCACGCCGGAACGAGAAGGCTTGATCGGTGGTCTTTGCGCACTTGGCGCATTTGGGACCTGGGGCTTCTTACCTATTTATTTCAAATATATGCATGAAGTCTCGGCATTCGAGATTCTTGCGCATCGAATTGTATGGTCTGTCGTATTGGTTAGCTTGTTTCTTGTCGCGGTTGGGCGCTGGAAAGAAGTGCTGGCTGTTATAAAAAATCGTCGATTGGTATTCTGGCTTTGTGTGTCAGCAACGTTGCTTTCTTTGAATTGGTTATTGTTTATATGGGCCGTGACCCACGGGCAGATGCTCCAAGGGAGCTTAGGCTATTATATTAACCCGCTAGTGAATGTAGTGCTTGGGGTTTTGTTGTTGGGTGAACGCCTGACCAAGGCGCAATGGATTGCCGTTGCGCTATCGGTTTTGGGTGTCATTGCACTGGCCGCTGGCGTTGGCGAATTCCCATGGATTGCTGTGTCATTGGGTCTGTTATTTGGCTTTTATGGGTATGTGCGCAAAACGGCTGCTGTCGGCGCTGCTGCTGGATTGTTTGTTGAGACCCTCGTTGTGATTATACCTGCGACGGCTTATCTGATTTATCTTGGCGTTAAAGGGCAGGGCGCATTCGGTACTGTATCCTTCAGCTATGATTTTTTGCTGGTATTTGCGGGAGTTGTAACTGCTGTGCCACTTATTCTTTTTTCTGCGGCTGCGCGACGTTTGCGATATGCAACGGTCGGGTTTTTTCAGTACCTTGCACCGACACTTCAATTCATCCTTGCTGTTGCCGTTTACGGAGAGGCGTTCACGGATGCACATAAAATTACCTTCGCACTGATTTGGCTGGCCTTGGCAATTTACTCGTTTGATATTTGGCGAACACGAAAGAAAACAGCATGAACGAACAGCTTTTATATATCATGTTAGATGTCGTCACGCCTGTTGCTGTGTGCGCTGCTGTTGGTGTTTGCTGGGTGAAAATGAAGCAGCCATTTGATACACAAATGGTGACGCGATTGGTTTCCAATGTTGGCGTGCCATGTCTCGTGTTCTCGACACTTGTTGGTGTCGAATTGGATATGAATATCTTTTTTGATATGGCATTGGCAGGGTTTTTGTCGACAACGGCATTTCTGCTTGTCGGGTGGGGGATATTAAAGCTGGCTGGAATGCCAATACGCACGAACCTTAATCCTATTGCCTTTGCGAATACTGGAAACATGGGTTTGCCGCTATGCTTGCTTGCATTCGGTGATCAAGGTTTGGCGCTTGGCATCGCTTATTTTGTCGTTAACGTGATCTTACTCGTGACGGTGGGTATTGCCATTGCATCTGCTGAGTTCAAGCCATTAGATATCCTGCGCCGCCCATTTATATACGCGGTGATCGCGGCGGCACTTTTCCTGATAAGTGATGTAGAAGTGCCGAAAGTCATGTTGAACACAACAGAGCTATTAGGCAATTTTACCATTCCGTTGATGCTGATTACCCTTGGGGTATCTTTGGCGACTTTGCAGATCAACAATATCAGACGAAGTATCGTGATCGTTGCTAGCCGTTTTGGTTTGGGTATACCTGTTGGCTTTGGCTTGGCATCAATACTTGGATTTGAGGGCGCGGCTTACGGGACATTGGTAGTCATGTGCTCAATGCCGGTAGCCGTTATCACGTTCCTGTTTGCCGAAAATTATGGTGCAGATGGACGTGCGGTCGCAAGTTCCGTCGTCCTCTCAACTTTGATCTCGTTTATCATGTTGCCCGGCTTGATCTGGTTCCTGTCGCACTAAGCCAAACGTTATTCTGCAGCTTGTGGCGCTTTTGTAGGATCACGGAAGACGGCGACCAAATCAGCCTCTGATGCTTTAGCCGTTTTGATATTGGCTTCCTTAACATGACCAAACCCGCGCATCTGCATGGGTAGTTTTGCAAGTTGAACGGCTACGGCATGATTGGTCACGTTAAGTGATGACGAGATTTCTAATAGCTGTGCTTCATAATCAGTGATCAATTGGCGCTCCATTTTACGCTCGCCGGTATAACCAAACGGATCAAAGACAGTGCCGCGCAGTCCTTTAAGGCCAGCCATCACTCGGAATGCAGATAACATCCAAGCGCCGTAGGCTTTCTTTTTGAGATGACCAGATGTTGGATCGCGCTCGGCAATAAGTGGTGGTGCCAGTTGGAACTTGATCTTTGCGCCGTCTGCGAAGGTTTCACGAATGGCACGCTCAAATTTCCCATCAGTATACAGACGCGCGATTTCATATTCGTCTTTGTACGCCATGAGCTTAAACAGGCTGCGAGCAACTGCTTCAGTCAGGGATGTGGAGCCCGGTTGGGTGGCGGTCTCGGCGGTGCGAACTTTTTCGATCCAATCACTATACTTTTTTGCATAGCTGGCGTTTTGATATGCCGTCAGATCAGTGATCCGGCGTTCGATAAATCCATTCAACTCAAACGCTTTTGGCGCCTCAACATCGCGCCCCAGGATTTTCTCAACGGCAGCAATATCATGTGCGGCTCGACGGCCCCATAGAAATGCCATTTTGTTGAAATCAATTGCTACGCCATTAAGTTCAATCGCCTTTGCGATAGCTTCCTCTGAGACGGGAAGGAGGCCTTTTTGATATGCATACCCGACAACCATCATGTTCGCAGCGATGGTATCTCCGAGTAAACGTTTTGCGAGATCCGTCGCTTGAATGAAGGAAACATCTTCAGTGCCGACTTCTTCTCGAATTGTTTTCTTGATGCTGTTCTCGGGGAACATCATGTCTGGTGCACGCGTGAAATCAGCTGTCATGGTTTGATGTTCATTGACCACTGCTTTTGTGTTGTCTGCTCGAAGTTTGGAGAGCGTTTCAGCATCACCTGAAGACACCATGTCACACCCAAGGAGTAAATCAGCACCGCCTGCGGAAATGCGTACGGCATGGATGTCGTCGGGTGTGTTCGCAAAGCGAAGATGCGAATAAACCATGCCGTTCTTTTGCGCGAGACCGGCAACGTCTAGAACCGAGATGCCACGTTTTTCAAGATGGGCGGCCATACCAAGAATAGCCCCGATAGTAACGACCCCGGTGCCGCCAATACCTGTGACGACGACGTTGTATGGATCAGACAAGTCAACGGTGCCAGGCTCAGGCAGCGCTGGGAACGGGACATCCCCGACGACTTTTGGTTTTCTAGGTTGTGCGTCTTCAACGGTTACAAAGCTTGGGCAGAAACCATCGAGGCATTTGTAATCTTTATTACATGATGATTGGTCAATGGCGCGCTTGCGGCCGAGTTCAGTTTCCTTTGGTGTAATCGACACGCAATTGGATGCGACACCACAATCGCCACAACCTTCGCACACAGCTTCGTTAATAAACACACGCTTCATAGGATCAGGGTACAAGCCACGCTTGCGGCGGCGGCGCTTTTCCGCGGCGCAGGTCTGATCATAGATCAAGGCTGAGACACCCTTTATGCTGCGGATGTCACGTTGAACCTGATCCAGTTCGTTGCGATGATAAATATCAACGTCGCTTGGAAACCCATAATTGATTGGATATTTATTTGGCTCGTCGGTGACGACGATAATCCGCTCAACCCCTTCAGCACGAATTTGTTGTGCGATGATTGCTGGGTTCAATGCGCCGTCATGTTCCTGCCCGCCGGTCATGGCGACAGCATCGTTGTAGAGAATTTTGTACGTCATGTTGACGCCCGATGCGACGGCAGCGCGGATCGCCAAAAGGCCAGAATGGAAATATGTTCCATCACCAATGTTTACAAAGATATGTTGGGTTTCTGTGAAGGGGGCTTGCCCGACCCAGTTGATACCTTCGCCGCCCATGTGTGTGAAAGTCTCCGTGTCGCGGTCCATCCAGATCGCCATGTAATGACAACCGATACCCGCCGCTGCGCGTGACCCTTCGGGGACGCGTGTAGAGGAGTTATGCGGGCACCCTGAACAAAAATATGGGATGCGCTTTAACTTCTGCTCGCCTGTTGAAAGCGAAGTTTCTTTTTTATCAAGGAATGCGAGACGATCTTTGATGCGATCAGATGTATGAAACTTCTCAATCCGCTTGGCGATGGCACGTGCAATCATCGCTGGTGTCAGTTCACCAGCTGATGGTAAAATCCATTTTCCATCCTCACCGAATTTACCAAAAATACGGGGGCGCACATCTTCGCGCCAATTGTATAGCTGTTCCTTGAGCTGATTTTCGATAACGCCACGTTTTTCTTCAACGACAAGAATTTCCTCGAGACCTTCAGCGAAGTGGCGCGTAGAATCTCGTTCGAGTGGCCACGGCATGGTAACTTTGAATAAGCGGATCCCGATCTCTGCGGCGTGTTCTTCATCGATGCCTAAATCGTCCAACGCCTGGAGAACATCCATATATGACTTGCCCGCCGCGCAAATTCCAAGGCGTGCTTTCGGGCTATCAATTGTTATCTGATTGAGTTTGTTGGCGCGCGCAAAAGCGAGAGCGGCATAAATTTTGTGCTTATGGAGACGCATTTCCTGATCAAGCGGCGCATCTGGCCAGCGAATATGCAAACCGTCTGCAGGCATCTCATAATCATCAGGGAGCACAAAATCATACAATGACGGATCGATATCGACGGACGCAGATGTATCGATATTGTCGGTGATGCATTTCATGCCGACCCATAAACCGGAATAGCGTGACATCTGAATGCCCAGCAAGCCGAGACGCAAAATTTCTTCGACGTTCGCAGGATGTAAAAATGGGATCATCACGTCGGTAAAAGCGTACTCGCTTTGGCTTGGAACTGTTGATGATTTGCATGCCGGGTCGTCCCCAGCAAGGGCCAAGACGCCACCTAATGGAGACGTGCCCGCCATATTTGCGTGGCGGAAAACATCGCCGGTACGATCAACGCCAGGGCCTTTGCCATACCAGATACCAAAGACGCCATCATATTTGGCGCCTTCGAACATATTTACCTGTTGCGTGCCCCAGAGGGCCGTTGCTGCCAAGTCTTCATTTACGGCGGGCTGAAACTTGATGTTGCTGTTCGTTAGATAATGTCGTGCGCCACTGAACTCGCTATCCATGCCCCCCAAAGGCGAGCCGCGGTATCCTGTTACAAAGCCAGCGGTGTTGTGGCCGTGTGCTTGATCCAATGCTTTTTGCATCAACGTCAAACGCACCAGTGCCTGAGTACCGGTCAGGAATACACGACCGCGTTCTAAGGTATATTTATCGTCAAGTGTGGCCTTGATCAGCGACATAGATTTACGGTCTCCCTTTTCCAGTGAATAAAGGTAGTCCGACAAAGGCCTCACGACAATAGGTCATAAATGCTGACATAATATAAGCAAGAAACTGCTATAAACTGCTGTGGTAAAGGCTTGAAAGTTTCACGGGCCCTAATTGTCCACAGAACATAATTCTGAGTGATTTTTTGTTATTGAACGGGTATACCGTGACAACCATTAAACAGATGAATGAGATCCAAATTCTATGACTGTGCTTGTAACAGGTGCCGCTGGTTTCATTGGCTTTCACACGTGCACTGCGCTTCTGGCGCGCGGTGAGACAGTCATTGGTGTTGATATCGTAAATGACTACTACGATCCGACATTAAAAGAGGCACGTCTTGCGAAACTGACGCCACATCCTGAATTTACGTTTGTTCGTGGTGATATTGCAGAACGGGATCAGATGGAGAAGTTGGTGGCGGATCGTCCTGATATTAACCGCATTGTTAATTTAGCCGCCCAGGCAGGCGTTAGATACTCGCTCGTCAATCCATACGCCTATACGCGCGCAAACGTTGAAGGCCATTTGGTGATGCTGGAAATGGCGCGGCATCTCAAAGATTTTAAGCATTTTGTCTATGCGTCGTCTTCATCTGTTTATGGCGCTAATGACGAGCTGCCATTTTCAATCGAAGAACGCGTTGATCAGCCTGTTTCATTGTACGCCGCGACGAAACGCGCAGGCGAGTTGATGTCTCATTGCTATTCAAGGCTTTATGAAATTCCAACGACGGGTTTGCGGTTCTTTACCGTTTACGGTCCTTGGGGGCGTCCGGATATGGCAGCCTGGATATTTGCCGACAAAATTCTCGCCGGAAAACCAATCGAAGTTTTCAATAACGGCGACATGTATCGTGATTTCACTTACATTGACGATATTGTTCAGGGTGTCCTTGCGGCCCTTGATCATGTGCCTGATGCGGCAGTGCCGGAGCGTGTCTTTAACTTAGGCAATCACCGCGCTGAAAAACTGACAGATTTCGTGAGCCTGCTTGAAGACTCTCTTGGCATGAAGGCTGAGATCATCCTAAAGCCCATGCAGATGGGTGACGTCAAAGAGACGTTCGCAGATATCGAGGCCAGTCGTCAGATATTAGGTTTCAAGCCCACCACATCTATCAAGGATGGCATCCCTAAATTTATCGAATGGTATCGCGCCTATCACGGCAATCTGAATGGCAACTAATCCAGGTTCGGATGCTTTTGGTCCGATTTTACCACGTCACATTGGCATGTTGTTGCTCTTGGCGATGGTGTGGGGGACATCTTTCCTCGTCATAAAAATTGGCGTTGAATACATGTCAGCAATCCAACTCACCGCCTTCCGTTTATCTGTTGCTGCGTTTGTGATGATTGTGTGCGCACTGATCATGCGGAGTGCATTTCCTGTCGGTGCGCGCGCATGGGCGTATTGTTTTGTGCTTGCGGCCTTTGGAAACAGCTTGCCGTTTTTTCTTATTAGCTGGGGTGAAGAAGCGATCGCGAGTGGTTTGGCGGCGATCTTGATGGCCGTGATGCCACTGACGACGCTCGTCCTCGCACACTATTTTACAGATGGCGATCGATTGCGACCGCAGAAACTGATTGGCATTCTACTTGGGTTTGGTGGGGTCATTGTTTTGGTTGGTCCAGAAGCTCTTAAAGGTCTGGGCGGCGATTTTATCCGCCAGCTTGCGACAGCAGGCGGGGCTGTATGTTATGCAATCTCAGTGATTATTGTTCGGCGCATGCCGCCATCCCCAATGATGGGTCGTGCCGCATTAGTGCTTGGGTTCTCGGTCCTGCAAACAGTGCCATTGGCATTGTATCTGTCCGGATGGACGTTGCCTGAATTAACTTTTGATAGCATCTGGCCGTCGGTTTATTTGGGCGTATTTCCAACCGCACTGGCGACGTTGATTTTATTCAAATTGCTGAGCGAAAGAGAACCATCATTTGTCGCATTTCAGAATTACTTGGTGCCGGTGTTTGGTATCATGTGGGGTGCGTTGTTACTGGACGAAGTTGTCACGGTTCAGGTAATGGCTGCGCTATTGCTCATCTTATGTGGTATCTACGTTGCAAACCGACGCCGCCGTCAGCCTTAAACACCGCTGGGCGTTAATCGCGATACAATATGGCCGGCAAGACATCGTGCAGCATCATTCCCATCGTTCGGGTTCTCAAACATTCTGACTTCACTTTGGGGTAAGGGTGGTAATCCTTCCTCGGGAAGCACCTGGCGCATACCTGATTGAATGGCAGAGCGGGGGAGCGCTGTAACGCCAAAGCCAGCAAGGACTGTTGCTTGAAGGCCTGCGTTGACTTCACTAGTGCCAACGATGGCCCATTTGCGACACACGTTGTCGAGTGCAGCGGTCATGGCGTGTCGGATTAAACACGGCGAGGGCGAAACAAGCAACGGCAATGGATCGCGTAATAAAATAGAAGCAGATGGCGTTTTGTCATCAATGACCCAGATCAAATCTTCGCGCCAGATGCTTTGTCCGTTGGTTTCACCCTGAGCTGTTTTAGCAAGCACGACGTCATATCGATTATTGGAGAACCCATTGCGGAGTTCCAGCGACGTGTCGACTGCAATTTCAATATGTACATTTTGGTGCGTGCGCTGAAAGCTGCCCAAAACGTCGGTCAGGTGAACAGCGGCAAATTCTTCGGTGCAGCCAAGACTGACATTTCCAGAAACAGCCGGTTGGTTCAGAAGTGCAATCGCCCGGTCGTGCATTTCAAGAATATGATTTGCTTCAACCAGAAATCGCTCTCCTTCATTTGTCAGTCCGATGCTGCGACCGTTTCGCTCAAATAATTTACGTTCAATACTTGTTTCCAAGCGCTTGATCTGGAGACTGATTGCAGATTGAGTGCGACCTAACAGTTCTCCCGTTCGGGTGAAGCTGCCAGTTCGAGAAACTGTTGCAAAAGCACGGAGTTGATCAATATCGAGATTAATGGGCATTTTTTACCATAACAAATCTAAATGCTATGCATCAAATGAATTAATTTCTTAAATGTTAAAAATTGCACTATGTATTGTGAAATTAAATTAAGTGTACGGAGAGTAAGTATATGTTTGAGGGATTTAAGCAGAGCCGCATTGTTGTTGATGGTGTTGGTCTTAATGTGAAGGTCGCAGGCTCTGGCCCTGCAGTCGTCTTAATTCATGGGTACCCTCAGACGCATCATACCTGGCAATATGTCGCCCCCATTATTGCTGAAGGACGTACCGTCGTTGTCCCTGATTTGCGCGGGTATGGCGATAGTGATTGTCCACCGTCTGATGCGGATCATCGTGCCTATTCGAAACGAACGATGGCGAATGATATCGTTGGGATCATGAGCCTGCTTGGCTTTGAGAAATTTGCCATTATCAGCCATGACCGAGGTGCACGCGTTGGGTATCGTCTGACGTTAGATCACCCTGAACGGGTTACGGGTTATATGTCATTGGATGTCATGCCAACCCATGAGATGTGGGCTGTAACCAATAAAGATAGTGCGATTGGAGGATTCCATTGGTCCTTTCTGGCACAACCGTCACCGCAACCGGAAACGTTGATTGGACACGATCCAGATCATTGGTGCACCTGGTTACACAAGTCTTGGGCGGCGCCTAGTTTTGAATTTGATCCGGCAGCAATGTCCGAGTACACCCGCGCATTCCGCAATCCAGATGTTATCCGAGGAACGTGCGAGGACTACCGCGCTGGTGCGACACGTGACGATGAGGATGATCTGGAAAACCTGCGTAACGGGCACAAGATTACCTGCCCAGTTGTCTGCCTATGGGGCAATGCCCGTGCCAAGGGTGGTCCCCGGTTGGCAAGTCCGCTCGATATTTGGGGCAAATGGTGCGCTGGATCTGTTACGGGTGAAGGTGTTGCGACAAGTGGTCATTTCTTACCTGAAGAAGCGCCAGATATTGTGATTGATTGGGCTAAGAAATTCCTGACTGAAACGATCTGATGCATTCGAATTCAGATAACCAAAGTTTGCTGCGAGGTGCAGGTCTGCTGATTTGTGGGTTCGCAATCATTCCTGTAATGGATGCGGCCGCGAAGGATCTGATCGGGCAGGGGTATTCGCCAATTCTGATTGCATTCGCAAGGTTTGCGCTGTCGGCGATTATACTGTCGCCGCTGTTGCTCCGCCGGGGTGCTGCCAAGCAATTGGTTGGTGCGGGTGCGCTGATGCAGGTTATCCGCGCTATAATGCTGGCAATCGCAACGGTGCTATTTTTCTCGGCACTTGAGACGATGAAGATGGCAGACGCATTGGCTGTATATTTCATCTATCCGTTTTTAATCACGTTGATGGCACCTTTGCTGTTGAGTGAGAAAGTTGGATTGAGACGCTTTGTCGCTGTGCTTATCGGGTTTTGTGGATCGCTCCTCATCATCCGGCCAGGTTTTCAAGAAGTGCCCATTGGCGTCTATTACGTGCTTGTGGCGAGTGTGTGCTTTGCACTTTTCAATGTACTTACACGACGCTTAACGGGCATGGGTGATCCATGGATGACTGTTTTCTATCAATCACTTGTTGGTGCCATCGTGCTTGCGGTCTTTGTGCCCGGACATTGGCGGATGCCAGATACAGGCGCGATGATGTTGTTGGGATTGATGATTGCTGCGGCCGTCATTGGCCACTGGCTTTTGATCAAAGCATATGCTTATGCACCAGCGTCGTTGCTCACACCATTTAGCTATTTTGAAATGGTGTCAGCGGTTGTGATTGGGTATTTGTGGTTTACTGATCTACCCGATGGTCCGACATGGGCTGGTATCGGTATTATTGTCGCGACAGGAATTTACATCTCGATGCGAGAGCGGAAGAAAAAGCAGAGACAGGAAATGCCAACGAAGGCTTAGCATCAGGCCAAAACAGGTCGCTATTTCTTGTAAAGAGCCTCTAGGCGATCTTCATAAACGTCGCGTACAATGTGACGGCGGACTTTCATTGTCGGCGTCATCTGATGGTTCTCAACACTGAAGGGTTCGTTTGCGATAATAAAACGTCGAACCTTTTCGATATTGCTAAGTGATTTGTTGACGCGCCCTAGTGCTGGTGCCATCGCCATATGTAATTCTTTGTCGTTGGCTAACTCGGTAAGGTCGCCTTTCTTTTTGTTCTCTCGTTTCCATATTGTCAGCCAATCCGCATCCGGGACGAAGACTGCAACCAGGTTAGGCCGTTTATCACCATAAACCATGGCCTGAGATAATTCTTGTTCGGCGATCAGGATGCCTTCGACACGCTGTGGCGCAATATTATCGCCACCTGAATTGACGATGATATCTTTCTTGCGGTCCGTAATGAGCAGATGGCCATTTTCATTAAACTTGCCAATATCACCCGTGTATAACCAGCCATCACGAACGGTATCGCGGGTCGCTTCCTCGTTGTTCCAGTATCCCATCATAACCAATTCACCACGGACAAGAATTTCACCATCCTCGGCGATTTTTACTTCTGTGTTGATGACAGGCCTGCCGACAGTATTAAGGCGTGCGTCAGGTGCCCGGTTTACTGAAATTAACGGCGCTGATTCTGTCTGACCATACCCTTGAAGGATACGAAGGCCCAGCGCGTTAAAGAAGATTCCAATCTCAGGGTTGAGGGGCGCGCCGCCTGAGACCAGTGCCTTCAAGCGTCCACCAAAACGGCCACGTACTTTATCGCGCACAAGCTTGTCTAAAATAATATCGATGATTGTCTCGATGGGACCTAAGCGACCGGTTTCGTATTTTTTGCGGCCAAGCTCCAGAGTCTTTTCGAACATCGCTTTCTTGAGGACACCAGCCTTCAATACACCGGCCATAATCTTTTGGTGCAGAACTTCATAAAGACGGGGCACAGCGGTCATGATCGTTGGATGGCATTCGGCCATATTTGCGGAAAGACTTTCAACACCTTCTGCGTAATAAATCTCTCCACCAACGGCGATTGGGAAGAACTGACCAGCGGTGTGCTCATAAGAATGGCTAAGTGGGAGGAACGATAGAAATACCTCACGTTCAAGACCAAGGTCAGTCAATGCGTCCATCGCCCCAGCACAGTTATGCAGAATCGCACCATGGTGAAGCATGACGCCTTTAGGTACGCCGCCGGTGCCAGATGTATAAATAATACATGCCATTTGATCCGAAGTGACCTGCTCTGCCATTTGGATGATGTTTTCATCCCGTGCGCGGCCGGTCTCAAGCAAGCTAGCGATGTCTATGATTTTTGGGCCTGAAGTGCTCGTCGCCATCTTCTCCATAACGATAATAAATTCGAGGCCTTCGATTTTTTTGGCACCTTGGATAACTTTTTCTGCAAGTTTTGCCGTCGATACGATAACACCTTTGGCACCACTGTCCTTCAAGATGTGATTGTGGTCTGCCGGGGTATTCGTAATGTAAGCGGGAGTTGTAACGGCACCGATTGCCATTATGGCAACGTCACTGATCAGCCATGCTGGACGATTTTCTGCGACAAGAACGACACGATCACCAGCTTCTACGCCAAGTGATAAAAGCCCACGTGCAAGCGCAACCGCGCGGGCATTCGCGTCGGCCCATGATAAACTTTCATAGTCACCGCCGCATTTTTGCCATAGAAACGGCTGCTCACGATAGGTGGCGGCTTGCTCAAAAAACATAGTTGCCAGATTTGGCCACAAATGTATGGTCATTTTTATCTTGCCCTCTCTTGTGAACGCCTCAACATGCGTACTTTAGGCCGTCTCGCGGCTTATCTCGTATAATTTATAGAGATTTTGAGACAGGGTTCCAATCAACATGACGACAACGGCGACGAAAACGGATTCAGATACACCTCCTACATGGGATCTGGCTGACTTATTTAAAGGGTTAGATGACCCTGAAATCGATAAGGCTTTATCATCTAGAAATGGGGATTCAGCATCATTTCAGAAAGAATTTGCAGGCAAGTTGGCTAGCCTGAGCGGTGCTGCATTTGGTGCTGCGATTGCACGTTATGAAGATATTCTTGAAGGCGCCTTCAAAGTTATGAGTTATGCGCAGCTTTTGCATGCAGCAGATACGGCAAACCAAGAAATCGCGCAGTTTCATCAGTCATGCCAAGAACGCGTTAATGGGATCACGGGGACATTGTTATTCTTTACGTTGGAATTAAACCGTATCGAAGACGATGTCTTGAATGAACAACTCAAAGACCCTGCTTTGGCACGTTATCGCCCCTGGATTGACGCTGAGCGTCAAGCTCGCCCCTATCAATTAAGTGATGATATTGAGCAAATGCTCCATGATAAATCTGTCACGGGGCATGCGGCTTGGACGCGCATGTTCGATGAGACAATGTCGGAACTTCGTTTTCCGTTTGATGGTAAGTCTTTGCCTGTTGGTGATATCCTAAATCATATGACCAGCGCGGATGCCGCTGTACGTGAACGTGCAGGGCGTGGTGTTGCCGAAGGGCTGACATCACGTATTCGCCTGTTCTCACTCGTCACAAACACAATCGCTAAAGATAAAGAGATTGAAGACACAAAACGTAATTTCCCAAGGCCGATGAGTGCTCGGAATATTGCGAACCAGGTGGAAGATGATGTTGTCGATGCATTGAGCACTGCCGTTACCAGTAATTACGGACGCTTAAGCCATCGTTATTATGCCTTAAAGGCGCGCTGGTTTAGTGTTGATCAATTAAATTGGTGGGACCGTAATGCACCGTTCCCAAAAACGCCTGAGCGGACATATTCCTGGGATCAGGCGCGTGAAACTGTCTTGAGTGCTTATGATGGATTTGCGCCTGAGATGGCCAAGACGGCTGAGCAGTTTTTCGATGATCGCTGGATTGATGCATCTCCGCGTGCGGGCAAGAACTCGGGTGCTTTCGCGCATCCTGTTGTGCCATCTGCGCACCCTTATGTGTTAATGAACTTCTATGGTAAACCGCGCGATGTCATGACACTGGCCCATGAGCTGGGGCACGGTGTGCATCAGGTGTTGGCTGGCCCACAAGGGACACTTCTTTCCAACACGCCGCTGACATTGGCTGAAACAGCCTCAGTATTTGGTGAGATGCTGACCTTCAGGGCCATCCTTAATGCTGAGCAAGACCCTGCTAAGCGGCGTGTGCTGCTGGCTGATAAGGTCGAGGATATGTTGAACACTGTTGTGCGCCAAATCGCATTTCACCAATTTGAAACCCGTGTTCACGACCAGCGCCGGGTCAGCGAACTCACAGCGACACAGATTGGTGATATCTGGATCGAGACGCAGTCAGAAAGTCTGGGACCTGCAATTAAGTTTGATGATGATTACCGGTCCTTGTGGTCATACATTCCTCATTTTGTGCACTCGCCGTTCTACGTTTACGCCTATGCGTTCGGCGATTGCTTGGTTAATACTTTGTATGGTCTTTACCAAGACGGTCATCCAAAATTCCAAGAGAAATATTTTGAGATGCTGGCTGCGGGTGGCACCATGCGTCACCGCGAGTTATTAGCCCCATTTGGTCTGGATGCGTCAGATCCGGCTTTCTGGAACCGCGGCCTTGATGTGATCTCAGGATTTATCGATGATCTCGAAGCGGACCTCCCGGCATGAGCATGAACATCTCTGACGTTCATCTGATCCATAGGAAAGCCGAACCAGAGACGACAGCGCCTCCCATTTTATTTATACATGGTGCCTTTGCAGGGGCGTGGTGTTGGGACGAGTATTTTTTGCCATGGTTCGCAAATGCCGGCTTCGATGCGTATGCGATTGACCTGCCGGGTCGGCGGAATCGTTCCGATTATGCAAGGCTGCAAGACTATACGATAAGTGATTATCAAGACGCCGTGTTCGCTGTGATTGATAGTTTCGATCAACCGCCAATTGTTGTTGGCCATTCAATGGGTGGTTTCTTGGGGTGGCGTGCTGCTGAAGAAAAAGACATTGCAGCTTTGGTGATGATGGCACCTGTCCCACCGACAGGACTGGCCGCTCCGGCGATGCAATTGGCTGTCACAAATCCAGCATTGGCCATGGATGTTGCGTCTGTGCATGCAGGGGATATCGCCAGCGTTGATACGTTGCATCAAACAATGTTCTCCAAGAGCGTGCCGAAAGATGTCGCCGCGCAATACATCAGTCGTTTCCAAGGTGAAAGCCAGCTCGCCGTTGCTGGGTTGTACAACCCTCGAATGCCAAACATCATGGGCGTTTGGGGGACACTGATTAAGATTGTCGGTGGTGACAGTGATCCACTTATTCCTGCAGCTCATGTTCATTGGACGGGTTCCATTTGTGGCAGAAGCGCCTATATATATGAGAACATGGGACATGGCATGATGCTGGAAACTGATTGGCTGCGGGTCGCAGAAGATATATCCGAGTGGTTGGATGACCAGGGATTGCGTGTGTCGGATTGAACTGCAACCGGAGTTCTGACGCAGTATGAGTGAAAATAATAGTTTTGGTGGTCGTTTGCGGCGTTATGCCAAAGTTGGCACTGCGGTCAGCGGGGTTGCGGCTAAAGCTGTTGGTGGTCGTGTCTTTGGCATTGAGTTTGATAAGGCGCAACACGCCAAGGAAATTCAGCTGGCACTTGGTGGTCTAAAGGGACCGCTTATGAAGGTTGCGCAAATTTTGTCGACCATTCCTGACGTTTTGCCCGAAGAATACACAGAAGAACTGACCAAATTACAGATGGATGCGCCACCTATGGGGTGGGCGTTTGTGAAACGCCGAATGACGGCTGAGCTTGGTCCTGGATGGCTAAAAGAATTTGAGCATTTTGAGCGTGAGGCCTGTAAAGCCGCTTCACTCGGTCAGGTCCATCGTGCGACGTCTTTGGATGGACGCGACATCGCTTGTAAAATTCAATATCCAGACATGTCATCAGCGGTTGAGGCTGATCTGCGTCAGCTCAAGCTCGTGTTCTCGTTGTACCGACAATATGACAAGTCAATTGATCCGGGCGAGATACATGCTGAGTTATCGGAACGCCTGCGTGAAGAGCTAGACTACGAACGCGAAGCGAAGAACATGTTGCTATATAGGAATATGCTTGCCGGTGAAGCGTGTGTTCATGTGCCTGAACCATTGTTGGATGTATCGAGCAAGCGTCTGTTGTCGATGACTTGGCTTGAGGGTGCGCCCTTACTCGACAATCGCGAAGCCAGTATCGAGCGTCGAAACGATTTGGCGATGAGCATGTTCCGCGCATGGTATGTGCCGTTCTATCACTATGGTGTCATTCATGGTGATCCACATCTTGGTAATTATAGTGCGCGCGATGATGGCTCAATTAATCTTCTCGATTATGGGTGTATTCGAATTTTCCCACCGGCGTTTGTGGGTGCCGTGATCGATTTATACTTTGCGCTTTTGAATGACGATGAAGACTTAGCGGTCCATGCTTATGAGACGTGGGGGTTTAAAGGCCTGAATAAAGAAATGATTGGCGTGCTCAACCAATGGGCTGAATTTCTTTATGCACCTTTGCTTGAGGATAAAGTCCAGACGATCCAGGAAAAGAGCGGCGTTCAGTACGGTGCCGGTGTTGCGGCAAAAGTACATGCTGAGCTTAAAAAGTTTGGTGGTGTGACACCGCCGCGAGAATTCGTGTTGATGGACCGTGCAGCCATTGGCTTGGGCAGCGTCTTTACGCACCTTGATGCCGAGATTAACTGGCATCAGATGTTCCACGAATTGATCGAAGGTTTCGACGTTGATGTGCTGGCAAAAAGACAAGCTGATGCATTGACGGCAGTCGACCTTAATGAATTCATATAAAGCGAGCCCGCCTTGTTGCCCATGGCACCGAGGACTAAGTTAAGGCTCTGCAATCTGATTTAAAATTTAAAGGATGTGCTCCCATGTTTGTCAAAGGCGGCGGCACAAAGAAGAGGTTTCTGAAACAAGGTGAAGTCCTGTTTCGTGACGGTGATGCTGGGGACGCTGCATTCATCGTCGATAGTGGTCATGTCGGTATTTGTAAAATTGTCGAAGGCGAAGAGGACGAATTGGCAACGCTGAACCCGGGTGAGTTGTTTGGTGAGATGGCGATTGTTGATGGGTCCAAGCGAATGGCGCATGCTTTAGCTAAAGAAGACAGCGTCGTTATCGAGATTCCAACAGCGGCACTAGAGATGCGATTAAAGAAAGTTGATCCCTTTCTTAAGGCGCTGATGAATATCCTTGTGAATAATCTGCGCAGTGTGCATCAGGCGTATATGAAACGTGCGCGCTCAATCAATGATTACATGAATGCGATTGAATTCCACACGCAGGGGTTCCGACTTTATTTGACGCGCCTGGACGAGTCGCAAATGTCGACTGAAGGATTAGAGAAGCTGGCGCGGATTGATGTGCTGGTTCGAGATTTACGAAGGTCGTTCAAAGATCATGATGATCCAAGGTTTAGCGCACTCCGAGAACAAGATATCAACCACAAAAAATAACCAATAGGCTATATGTCTTTCGTTAAACGTGTCCCATAAAATATTGCGATGATGACCAATGTGACGCCTGTGAGCTGAAGCGGACTAAGAGTTTCGCCAAGTACAAACCATGCAAACGCGATTGAAACCACAGGTTCAATGTTGTGGATCAATGCGACATTCCCTGCACTGGCAAACTTAACGGCGGCCATCTGTGCTGTGACACCGATAAGGTTGGCGACACCGGCGCAACAAAGCGCGATCCAGCCCAATGTCGTCTGCGGTAAGGAAAAAGTGTCTGTTGTCAGCATGATCACAAGGGCGAGTGGAAATAAGAGCAGGTTTGCATAAGCCGCCAATAGGATCGGCTCAACTGTTTCAGATGCTTTGGCACCGGCTAGAAAAAACACAACGGTGCCAAGCCCACCGATAAACGCTAACGCAACCCCAATGGGATTGAGAGTCTCGAAACTGGGCCCTAAGGCCAATCCCAAACCGGCAAAGGCAAATAGAAAAGTTGCCAATCGTTTTGGGCCAGGCATTTTACGGGCCTTTATCGCCTCATAAGCCAGAATGACGAGTGGAAAAGTATAGAAGATCAGTGCGGCCAGCCCGATCGGGATATAGGCAACGCTCATCATGTAACCAAACGAGATCATCACGAGGCCGACACAACACATTGCCGTTGCGCGCCATGCGGCTCTTGGGAGAGCAATTTGCCCACAGACGAGCCGCGCCACGATGAACATCACAATGAGGCCAAGGGCACCACGCGAGGTGATCAAGGTGAGTGGCGTTGATCCGGCATCGTACATCAAACGTGCAAATGTCGTAATGAACGCAAGCGATGACGCTGCCAAGAAGGCAAGCATCAGACCTTTTTGTTGCCCTTGAGCTTTAATCATGTTTCCCCGCTAGACAGCAAAACCCCCACGTATTCTAATGCACGTATCAGGCTTTGTGGTCTGACCATGACAGTTATTTAGTCCGAGGGAAAATATGTCCGATCCAATCTTTCATAATTTTAGTTCTGCACCAACGCACGTTGCGCCGTTCTCTCATGCCGTAGAAAGCGATGGATGGATCCAGATAACGGGACAAATGCCAACGGACCCGAATGATGACAGCGCACCATTACCCGAAGGTGTTGAAGCGCAGACACGACGTGTCATGGACAATCTTATTATTGTACTGGAAGGTTTGGGGCTTGGCCTCGAGCATGTGTTATCGACACGCGTCTATATCACGGAGTTCAAGCGTGATTACGAGGACATGAACAACACATACAAAAGCTATTTCCCAGCTGACCGCCGACCCGCGCGCACATGCATTGGCGTCACAGGGCTAGCCCGAGACGCGCTCGTCGAAATCGATATGGTCGCGAAACGCCCAGCCTGAGAATAATTGGTGTCCGAGGCTCGCCTTAGTTTTTAATCACGTTCTTTTCTGGTCCGTACGGGAAGCCCGTAATGTTCTCAGAGCCGTCTTCACCGACGACCAGAATGTCGTGTTCGCGGTAGCCGCCTGCACCAGGCTCGCCTTCTGGAATCATGATCATCGGCTCCATAGAGATCACCATATTAGGCTCTAATACGGTATTGATATCTTCTCGGAGTTCCAGGCCAGCTTCTCGGCCATAATAATGAGACAAGACACCAAACGAATGGCCATAGCCAAACGTGCGACGGTCCAGGATGCCGTGTTCGCGGTAAATTTCATTTAGCTCTAAGGCAATATCGCAACACTTGGCGCCGGGTTGGATAAGCTCAATGCCGCGCTCATGGACTTGGACATTGATCTCCCAGAGTTTCAAATGCGCATCGGATACTTCTTCAGAGAAAAGGGTGCGTTCAAGGGCTGTGTAATATCCGGAAATCATTGGAAAGCAGTTCACGGATAAGATATCGCCGCGTTCAATCTTCTTTGTGGTGACAGGATTGTGCGCACCATCTGTATTGATGCCGCTTTGAAACCATGTCCAGGTATCTCGTAGTTCTGAATCAGGGAACCGCTTGGCAATTTCCCGGATCATCGCATCAGTTGAATGAATTGCGACTTCGTGTTCAGGGACGCCGGGTGCAATCGCCTCGGTGCATGCGGCACCACCGATGTCAGCAACCTGAGCGCCATGCTTGATGAGGGCTATTTCAGCATCAGACTTAATCATTCGCATTTGCATGCACGCGACTGAGACGTCGACGAATTCGCTTTTTGGGAAAGCGGTTTTCAGCTTATCCATGTTCTGCATTGTCATGTTATCGAATTCAATGCCGATACGCCCGCCATCTTTGATCAACTGCTGCAATGCTTTGAAGTAATTGTCTCGGGTCCAATCGGTGTAGATCAGATTGTCACCAACTGTTCGTCGCCATGGCTGTGCGCCATCGATATTGGCGCTAAGGGATGTCTGCTTGTCGTGATCTACAACGAGGGCATAAAACCGCCCAAAGCTGTAATAGAGGAAATCACTGTAATAATTGATGTTCTGATATGACGAGAACAGGACATGATCGATTTTTGCGTCGGCCATGTGCGTGCGCAATTTTCCTAACCTGGACGCATACTCTTTAGCGCTGAATGTATTTGAGACCCGGTTGCCGTTATGGATTTCGATGATATCTTTAAGTTCTTGCATGATTTCCCCCATATGCCTTCAGCCCTTCTAGGGAATAGCCAATTCCCCGGCAATCAAAATTGATACTGGTGCCTCGGTATTTGCACATCTGGTGCTATGAGGAAATGGGCGTGACACTTGCGTAAGCATCAACGACGCGGCATAACCTAAGAAGCAAGGCGTATAAAAATGCCGATAGGGTAAAGAATCATAATGATCACCCAAAGCGGAGAGGGCTTATCATGAAAATTGCGATACCAAAGGAACGTGCTGCGGGTGAAAGCCGTGTAGCCGCATCCATTGAGGTTATTGGAAAATTAGTTGGTCTTGGTTGTGACGTTGTTATTGAAGCCAGCGCTGGTGAGGGTGCATCTATTGCAGATGAGACCTTCAAAAAAGCAGGTGCTTCAATCGCCAAGGATTTTGCTGCGACGGTTAAAGGCGCGAATATGGTCTGGAAGATCACGGCGCCCAGCAAGGCTGAAATTGGCAAGCTCACCAAGGGCCAGATTGTCTGTGCGCATCTTTCAGCGCTGACCGACGCCAAGGGCATTGAAGAAATGGCCAAAGCTGGTCTTAGCGGATACGCCATGGAATTGATGCCGCGTATCTCTCGGGCGCAGTCGATGGACATATTGTCTTCGCAAGCTAACCTGGCGGGTTACAAAGCTGTTCTGAACGCGGCAGAGCTTTATGGCCGCGCGTTTCCAATGATGATGACCGCGGCGGGTACAGTACCACCAGCACGTGCATTCATTATGGGTGTCGGTGTTGCTGGATTGCAGGCCATCGCGACCGCAAAACGTTTGGGTGCTGCTGTAAGCGCAACTGATGTTCGCCCCGCAACGCGTGAGCAAGTCGCTTCATTGGGTGGCAAGTTTCTGGATGTCGACCCAGAGATGGAAAAAGAGGCAGAGACCGACGGCGGATACGCCAAGGAAATGCCGCCTGAGTATTTCGAAAAGCAGAAGCAAAAAGTTAAAGAGCATCTGCCAAAGCAAGATATTGTTGTGACAACGGCATTGATCCCTGGCCGTCCGGCACCAAAGCTGGTGACCAAGGATATGGTCGAAGGTATGAAGCCGGGTGCTATTATTGTTGATATGGCTGCTGAAGCGGGCGGTAACTGTGAACTGACCAAACCTAGCGAAGTGACGACAACTAAGAACGGCGTCATTATTGACGGTCGTCTGAACTTGCCGAGCCGATTGGCGGAAACAGCGTCTGCATTGTTTGCAAAGAATCTGTTGAATTTCATTACGCCGCACTTTGATAAAGAAAGTGGCAAGTTCGCTTTTGATGACGAAGATTTGACAGTTCAAGGCACGTTGGTTTGCACAGGGGGCAAGGTCGTAAATGACCGCGTTGCCAGTGCACTTAAGCCTTCTGGCGCAGCAAAGCCGAAAGCACCTGCCAAGAAAAAAGCAGCTAAAAAAGATGATGCAAAAACTGATGATGGGAAGGGGGCCTGATTATGGATAAGTCTACCCTTGCGGACAAAGCGGCCGAACTCGCGACCGGCCTTGAAAACTTAGCCAAGCAAGCTGGCGATCTCGCACATTCAGCAACTCAGGTTGTTGTGGTGCAAGGTGATGCAGCTGCTGCTAGCGGCGGCGCTGATTTTCTTTCGATGTTCACGATCTTCGTGATGGCCTGTTTTGTTGGCTATCATGTGGTCTGGAATGTCACACCAGCGCTTCATTCACCTTTGATGGGCGTCACAAACGCTATCTCATCGGTGATTATTGTTGGCGGTCTATTGGCTGTTGGCCCGGATTTGTTGGATTTTTCCAAAGTCATGGGCTTCTTCGCGGTGTTACTGGCGTCGATTAATATATTCGGCGGCTTCATCGTTACGCAGCGTATGCTGTCCATGTTCAAAAAGAAGCAAAGATAAGGGAGCCTAGATCATGAGCGGTACACTTGTTGGGTATTTTTACCTTATCTCTGCGGTTTTATTCATACTTGCACTCAAGGGGCTCTCTAGTCCTCTAAATGCACGTCGTGGCAATATGCTGGGCATCATTGGTATGACCATCGCCATTGTGACGACCATCCTGCATCCGGATGTGGTGTCGTATGGTTGGGTTATTATAGCCCTGGTCATTGGTGGCGGTATAGGCACGGTGGTGGCTAAAAAGATTGAAATGACGGCATTGCCCGAACTTGTTGCAGCCTTCCATTCATTGGTTGGTTTAGCAGCGGTGTTCGTTGCATTGGCGGCGCTTTATCATCCAGAAGCCTATGACATTGGTTCAGCGGGATCATTACCTGCTGCGAGCCTGGCTGAAATGGGCCTTGGTATGGCAATTGGTGCGATTACGTTCTCAGGCTCAATCATTGCCTTCGCAAAGTTACGGGGTCTGATGTCTGGTAATCCAATTACATTTGCTGGACAGCATCCACTGAACTTGCTGATTGCGCTGACTATGTTGGCACTGTTGGTCTACTTCTGCCGTACTGAGAGCTATCCGGCGTTCTGGGGTTTATTGATCTTGTCGTTTGTGATTGGCTTCTTGCTGATCGTACCGATTGGTGGCGCAGATATGCCGGTTGTCGTGTCGATGCTGAACTCATACTCGGGTTGGGCAGCTGCAGGTATTGGCTTCACGCTCGGTAACTCAGCGTTGATTATCACGGGTGCTCTTGTGGGCTCTAGTGGTGCGATTTTGAGTTACATCATGTGTAAAGGTATGAACCGGTCGATCATTAACGTGTTGCTGGGTGGTTTTGGTGGCGATAGTGCTGCTGGCCCAGGTGCAACCAGTGACCCTGAACGTCAGGCGAAAGCTGGTGCAGCTCCAGACGCTGCGTTTATTATGGGCAATGCATCCAAGGTTATCATCGTGCCGGGTTACGGTATGGCGGTGGCGCAGGCACAGCATGCTGTGCGTGAGATGGCTGACAAGCTTAAGGCTGAAGGCGTCGAAGTTAAGTACGCTATTCACCCTGTTGCAGGCCGGATGCCAGGACACATGAACGTGCTTCTTGCTGAAGCTAACGTGCCTTATGACGAAGTCTTTGAGTTGGAAGAAATCAACCATGAGTTTGCGACAGCAGATGTTGCATACGTTATTGGTGCCAACGATGTAACCAACCCGATTGCCAAGACTGATCCAACATCACCGATTGCGGGGATGCCGATCTTGGACGTCGAGAAGGCGGGTACAGTGCTTTTCGTAAAGCGTTCACTCAGCCCTGGTTATGCAGGTGTTGATAACCCACTGTTCTATGCTGACAACACAATGATGTTGTTTGGCGATGCCAAAGAGATGACGGAGAAAATTGTGAGTGGTCTCGAATAAGCGTTTACGCTTTTAAAACGTGAGACTGAATCGAGAACGCAGATAACGAAAGTTATCTGCGTTCTTCGTTGTGCATCCTAATGGCTTATTCATTGATGCCCTGCCCTTTCTCGGTCCATCTCATAAGCATCAAGGACATGCTACCCATAAGCGCGAATCCACCGACCAGAGGCAAGACGCTACTGTCGTAAAGGTGGCCAATGAGCCAACCAAGTGGCAGAGAAATCAATGTTGAGACAGACCCGGTCAATACAGCGCCGAGCCCTGCCATATGACCAAGCGGCTCCATCGCAAGGGTGTTAAAGTTACCAAACAACATTCCGATACAGAAAAATGTTCCAAGTAGCCATGCCATGAAAAACCATAACGGCGGGACACCGTTGTTCATTATACTTGGGATTAAGAAGATGCCTGAGAGCAGTGTCAGCGAGATCAAAGCGCGCCAGCTCAGATAACGCATGCCCAATTGCATGACGAGCTTTGAGTTGCAAATAGACTCACTGCCTATTGCAAGTGCTGCCAAGCCAAAATACAGCGGGAACATAGAGCCGAGGCCATATGTGGTCTGGAATATTTGTTGTGCACAACTTAAGTAACCAACAAAGCCACCAAACACACACCCGGCACTTAACGTGTATCCGACAGTCGTCCGGTAACCACAAATTTCCTTAACGCCGAGCAAAATTTTGCTTATTGAAAAAGAATTTTGGGCCGCAATTGGCAATGTTTCTGGCTGTCGTAGCCAAAACTAAACCAGTCCGATGGCTGCCATAGCTATGAGAAAATAGAATGTCGCTTGCCAGTTAATATTGGTGATCAGTATCTGACTAATCGCAGGTGCAATTGCTGGTACGAGAATGAAAATAGCCATCATGATTGACATGATTCGGGCCATAGCGCGACCTTTATAGCTGTCTCGAATAATTGCAACGGTAATAATGCGCGGCGATGCAGCCCCAAAGCCCTGCAGTACACGGCCAATTAACATCGCATCGAGAGATGTAGCAGTTACAGAGATCAAACATCCGACAATGAAGATGATGAACCCAAGATAGATCGTTACTTTCCGTCCGATGCTATCAGAGATCAGTCCAGCAAGCAGTTGTCCAAGAGCAAGCCCGCCGAAAAGAGAGGATACGACCAGCTTTGTATGGTTTGGGTCGGTAATGCCTAAGTCCTCACCGATGATACTGAGGGTCGGAAGCATGATATCTGTCGCCATGGCGACCATAGAGACCATCAACGCGATTAACGTGACGAATTCTATGAAGGTTTAGGGTTTTGTGGGCGGCTTCATGAAAATCCGTTCAAATGACTGAAGTTTTTTGTCGGCTGCGGAAGGCTTATTAGGAAGACGTATAAACCATAGATACGACAAAAAACCGCCCAGGTTCCTCTTGGGCGGTTCGTATATCGCTGCAGAACACCCCTTAGGGTGGTTGTCAGGACTTCTTAGAAGCCTTCGCGCTCGATGCGTTTCCGCTCAAGCTTGCGAGCACGACGAACGGCTTCAGCCTTTTCGCGAGCACGACGCTCGGATGGCTTCTCATACGAACGACGGAGCTTCATTTCACGGAAGATACCCTCACGCTGCATTTTCTTTTTGAGCGCTTTAAGGGCCTGATCAACATTATTATCGCGGACGGTGACTTGCACGGGTGTCTATCTCTTTCCAACTAACAATAACAATAGGTTATAAAAACCATACACGGGACCAATCCCATGAATGAGCGGATATATATCAAAGCTTTAAGGCCATGTGAAGGGCGAATTGCTTTATTTTTGTAAACAAGCGAAATTAGTTGAAATAGCGCAAAGGGGGAGGAATTGGCGATTTTAAAGATAGCACGTATGGGACATCCAGTTTTAATGGGTATTGCTGAACCCGTTGAGGACCCAACAAACCCTGAAATAGCACGTCTGATCAATGACATGGTCGATACAATGGCAGATGCACCAGGTATTGGTCTGGCCGCACCGCAGGTCCATGTCGCCAAGCGAATAGTGATCTATATGGTGCCTGAAGACCGCACCAGCGACGGCGAGGGCCATCCTTTAACGGTGCTGATTAACCCTGAGATCATCGTTCTCGATGACGCCGTCGAAGATGGGGTGGAAGGATGCTTGTCGTTGCCAGGGATGTCTGGGCCGGTCGCTCGGCCAACCCGCATTCGCGTTCAAGCCTTGGATCATCAGGGCCAAGCGCTCGATTATGAGGCTGAGAGTTTCCATGCGCGCGTCATACAGCATGAGTGTGATCATCTGGATGGTATACTTTATCCCATGCGTATGAGTGATCTCGGACAGTTTGGTTACGTACAAGAAATGACGCAGGCGCAAGAATAAGCTATTCTTGGGTTCGGAGGATTGATTGATGAGCGAACAAAGTAATTTTGAGACACTGGAAGACGATGTCCAGGAGATGCGGGATCAGATTCTCATCGCAACATTACCTCACGTGCCGTTTGATGGATGGACTGAGCGGGCGATGACTGCGGGTGAAGCCAGTACTGGTTTGGGTGAGGGCGCAGCATATCGTGCGTTTCCAGGTGGTCTATCGGACATGGCAGCGCATGCTTCTGACTATTCCGACCGATTGATGCTGTCTCGCCTTGGCGAGCTGGATCTTACTTCCATGAAAGTCCGTGAGAAGGTCGCTGCAGGCGTTCGAGCTCGAATCGAAGCATGCATGCCTTATAAGGAAGCACATCGGACTTTATTAGGATATTTGGCACTGCCAACACGTAAAGCAATGACAGCGAAGATGGCGTGGGCGACATGTAACAAAATCTGGTATGTCGCTGGCGATGACGCGACAGACTTCAATTATTACACAAAGCGTGGCCTGTTATTTCCGGTCTACACGACGACCGTCTTGTATTGGCATTCGGATCGCTCAGAAGGCTCATCAGACACCTGGGGGTATTTGGATCGCCGCATCGCGGATGTGATGAAAATCCCGGGCTATCAGGCGCGATTGAAGAAGACGCTTGGCAATCTGCC
>DGOK01000069.1:51509-59463 GCA_002389385.1 Rhodospirillaceae bacterium UBA4468
ACATTTGGGGCGCGAGGCCGGGAGAAAACCCCCGGCGGCAAGGGAACCCCTTGCTTGAGATTAATATGTCAGAACCGGGCTATCTGAGGCCAATCACAGCGTTACACAGTTTAGTGATGAATAATTCAATCTAATCTGGCGAATCGCTCTCGTTGGATTTACTTATTTCGTGCTTGGATCAAGTGGGCGTTTCGCCCAGTCACTGGGCTTTTATATACGGACTCGCGTCTGGTGCGGCGCTCGGGTATTCTTACCGCAGTATTTTGGAGAACTGACCGTTGCAGCCTCAAGACTTAAGCGGACAAATAACACCAACTGATTTGGCAGACCATTTTCTGGTCTGCGCACAGCTTGGCCGTTATCTAACGGTGCATGATGGTAGTCGCTTTGTGATCACGGATGATTTCCGGGAACACGATATGGGTAACGCCGCTGCGGCGACAATTGCGACGATTTATTCCAAGGATCCACTGGTTGCGCAGGCAGCGCTTTTGCCGCTTGGTCGGACTGGTGGGATTGATACCAAACGACGTCATATGTATGAGCGTCTGTTTGCGTTGATCGAGCAGCAAGCGCTTGATCCGGATGTAACCAAGGCTGCGACGCATATTCTCGGGAGCGATTTCCGCGAATCAGAAATCATGGCAATCGAAGCTGAACTTGGCGATAAGCTGAGCCCGGCGCGGCTCCGGTATCGTGCGTTCTTGGGCGTTGTTCGTCAGTTGCTCGAAAACAAAGTGTCAGCAACATTGTTCCTCGATGAGTTTCAAGAATTCACTCGTGCCGTCGCAGGTAAGCTAGATTTTGGGATTTATAGTTTTTGTCTGGATCGCATCTTTGGTAATCCACGTATTCCCATGAAGCTGAAAAAGCTCTTGGCTGTTGAGGTGATTAAGTTTCCACCGTTGATCCGCCGTGAGCTTTTGACGAACCTTTTCGTTTATCCAGGCCAATCACCAGAACTGATCAGCTTTGTCCGAGGCCTCATTATGGCCGAGCTCGAGCCCTCCGTCGTGGTCGAAATTGAATTGCTCGAGACATTTAAGCAGAATCGATTGTCGATGAATGACATCGTTGAAGGCTTACGCAAAACCGTCATGTGAGCGGTCTTCTGCTCTTTATTGCACATGAAGGCCTAGATTTCGGCCTGCGCCGGAATGACATGATAATAATAAAAGCATAAATAGATCGTCACCCCGGCGAAGGTCGGGGCCCAGTCTTTCCGCGTTATTTCAGAATTCTTGCCTGAGTTAGAGTAACGACGTGGGTACTTACTTCCAATGACCGCGCGGGTATAAACGGTTCACATGGCCCATTTTCCGGCCATCACGTATCTCTTCTTTGCCATATAGATGCAGGCACGCGCCGGCTTCGGACATTAGGTCTGCCCAGCCCCGTGCTGCAGAACCGATCAAGTTCTTCATCTCGGCATCATGATGTGGTGTCACATCGCCTAACGGTAATCCGCACACAGCCCGGACGAATTGCTCAAACTGGCTGGTTGGGCAGGCATCCATCGTCCAGTGCCCTGAATTATGCGGGCGAGGTGCGATCTCATTGACCAATAACTTGCCGTCACGTGTCACGAACATCTCAACAGCGAGCAAGCCCACCAAATCCAAACCATCAGCAATCGCATGTACAATTTCAACGGCTTCTTTGCCCATTTGAGAGCTCATGACAGCCGGTGCGATCGTGGTATCCAGAATATGATTAACGTGACGATTTTCAACGGGTGGATATGTCGCCCAGCCGCCACCGGGGGAGCGTGCAACAATCACGGATATCTCGCGAGCAAGATCAACAAACGCCTCAAGGATACCAATCTCAGCACCCATTTCTGCCCATGCAGCATCGTAATCACAATCTGGCGCAATCAGGACCTGACCTTTGCCGTCATATCCCATACGCGCTGTTTTCAAGACAGCAGGGCGTCCGATCTCGTTGGCAGCAGCCTCGAGCTCAGCAGGGCTTTCTACGCGACGGAAAGGGGTCGTTGGTGAAATTTCGTTGATGAACTCTTTTTCAACCAGTCGGTCTTGAGCGACCGCCAAACTTTTCCAGCCGGGCCGGACAACGGCGTACTCAGCAAGCAACTGAACACTTTCGTGTGGAATATTCTCGAACTCAAACGTGACAACATCGACGGCTTCGCCAAAACTTTTCAGCGCGACAACATCGTCATAGTTGCCAATCGTAACAGCAGAGGAGACCTGTGCTGCCGGGCTATCTGTCTCGGGGCAATAAATATGGCATTTGTAGCCAAGTCGACCTGCAGCCAGAGCTGTCATGCGACCCAGTTGACCGCCACCCATAATACCAATGGTGCTGCCGGGTGCGAGCGGATGCGTTCTTTTTGTTGCGGTCATCAGGCGTCATCACTTGGTGCGTCAGCAACAGCAGCGGTCTGGCGTGCGCGCCAATCCTGAAGGGCCGCATCAATCGCTTCGTCATACAGAGCAAGTACAGCCCCTGCTAATAATGCTGCGTTGATCGCGCCGGCCTTACCAATGGCCAAGGTGCCAACAGGGACGCCACCGGGCATTTGTGCAATCGACAGCAGACTGTCCATGCCTTTGAGCGCTTTACTCTCAATCGGGATGCCAAAAACGGGCAGGGTTGTCAGGGCCGCTGCCATGCCTGGAAGATGTGCAGCACCCCCGGCACCAGCGATGATAACCTGAAGGCCCCGGCCCTTGGCTGTTTCAGCGTATTCATAGAGGCGTTTGGGTGTGCGATGCGCGGATACAATCTTTGTCTCATAACGTACGCCAAGCGTATCAAGGGTGTCCGCAGCATTCTTCATCGTCTCCCAGTCAGACTGACTTCCCATTATAATACCAACTTGCGGCTCAGTTGACTTGGACATGATTAGCTCTCCCTTGATCCCACAACGGGAAAGCGCGGCATTATAAGATTGTCAGGGCTCTGTGCAAGTCCTCTCAACATATCATTAATGATATGTGCTATAGTCTATGAGTATAGAAATGGGGGTTATGTCGATGGACGTTAACCGAGCCCAGGGAATCTCGCCGACTACCAATAATAATAGCAAGGGCGGACGAGACTATCCGAGCAAGGAAAAGACTAAAGAAGGTGATCCAGAGGACGTCGATGACGTGCTCGTTGACGCCTTTGAAATTGATGGATTGATGGCAGAGATAACGCCTTCGGCGCAACGTGTGCTTGATAACCTCGCAGCTGAAATTGAGCCTTTAAGGCGACAGTTAGTGATGGCAAAAGAACGTGAACAAAGCCTCAGAGAAGACTTGGCACGTCATTCGTTCCTACCAATACCGGGGCGACGCGAGTTCTTACGTGAACTCAATCATGTCCTGAACCATTTGAATGACCTGAGTATGATGCCGTGTGTGGCATTGGTTCATATTGCAAATGCAGACGAGGTTCGACGCACGCGTGGGCGAGATGCGTTGGATCGACTATTAGTTCACTCATCCAATATTATGAGCAATGCACTACAGCCAACTGACGTGCTCGGGAATTTGGGTGGAAGCGATTTTGCATTGATACTTCTGGGCGCTGACTTAAATATGGCTCGGCCAAGGATGGCTGAAATACTGGACAAACTTAGAGCTGTGCCTCTGCATGACTCAGGTGGCAGTATTACGATAGAAGCGAATGTTGGTATTGCCGTATTAAGCCAAGGCTTAAGCGCAGAAGCATCCATAAATGCCGCTGACCGGGATATAGTTAAGCAATAATATCAGGCAAAAGTCGGCTTTCCAGCTTGGATATCTGATCTTTGAGCCCAAGTTTCCTCTTTTTCAGGCGCTGAATCTGCAACTGATCAAATGGACGCGTTTCAATAAGATGATTAATGACATCATCTAGATCGCGGTGCGCTAACTGGAGGTCGCTCAGTTGCTGTTGTAGTGTTTCCGTATCGTCCATGGTATCCGCAGGATCAAATGGCCAAGATTAAGAGTAGCAAAGCTTGAGTGTCTATAACAGGAGGATCCTCTGAATAATACATCAATTCGTCGTATCGGCGTGCTGACGAGTGGCGGCGACTGCTCTGGTTTGAATGCCGCGATCCGCGCCGTTGTGAAAAGGGCGATCCATGGTCACGACCTGGAGGTGGTTGGAATCTGTGACAGCACCGAGGGATTGCTCGCTAATCCGCCTTGGACAATGCCGTTAGCGCTTGATGTTTTCTCAGGTGCCGTCCTTCGTAGCGGGGGCACCATGCTAGGGACGGTCAATAAAGGAAACCCATTTTCATACCAAATGCCGGACGGTGAAATTACAGACCGGTCCAGTCAAGTTGTTGATTCTATTCATCAACTTAATCTTGATGGACTTATTGGAATCGGCGGCGATGGCTCAATGAAGATACTTCACGCCTTGATGCTGCAAGCTGACATCCCATTTGTCGGCATCCCAAAGACCATCGATAATGACGTGCCGCTAACGGACTTCGCTATTGGCTTTCATACTGCGGTGGGCGTGGCGTCGGAGGCAATGGACAGATTGCAGCCAACGGCTGCCAGCCATCACCGTGTGATGATCCTTGAAACAATGGGGCGCCAGGCTGGGCATTTGGCGCTGAGTGCAGGCATTGCAGGCGGCGCCGATGTGATCCTTATTCCTGAGATTCCGTATGACATCGCGCGAATCGTTCAGAAAATTGAAGATGTATCTCAAGATGAAAAACGAAATCATGCACTGATAGTCTGCGCTGAAGCTGCGTGCCCAAAAGATGGAGAGGCCGTTTACGCCGAGCAATCAGGCCACAAAGTATATGGCGGCATCGCTCATAAACTTGGCCACGATATTCATACGCTGTCCGGTGCTGAAACGCGTGTGACCGTGCTTGGGCATCTTCAACGGGGTGGCTCGCCATCAAGTTTTGACCGCGTTTTGGCATCATCATTTGGCGTGTATGCCGTGGATTTACTGGCTTCTGGTGTTTTCGGGCGAATGGTTTCCTGGTGGGATGGCAGTGTGCGTGATGTTGATCTCAGCACCGTTGTCGATAAGGAAAAATCGGTCAATCTTATGGGGTCACGTATGCGTGCAGCTCGGGGTCTTGGAATCTGTTTTGGAGATTAAAGTTTCGTAATAAACCCAAATTGGATCAATACTGATCGCGTTCCCATTGGCAATTGAAATATAATGACGTTACTATGCTAATACTGTTGAAAGTTACAATTGAGATAGAAGAGAGAAAATAGGACCTCATTTAATTAAGGAGTATGCGAATATGGCAAACCCACAGCGGACCAATGCGTTGCACACAAAGCACGATAAACTCGAGAACTTAATCGAGGACGAAGAAAAGAAGTCCTTACCTGACGCCGTTGCTATTCACACCCTTAAGAAACAAAAACTGAAGATTAAAGACGAATTGCAGAGTATGGATTTTACATGAGATCGCCTGTGACATCGTATTAACAAACAAGGCCGCTCCTGCGAAGGACGGCCTTTTTGTTTTTCTAGGTGACTTTAACTTTACATTTCGCGTGCGAGATCGCGTAGCTTGAATTTTTGAATTTTACCTGTCGAGGTTTTTGGTAATTCAGCGAAGACCACGGTGCGAGGGCATTTGTAATGCGCCAGATTATCGCGGCAAAAGGCGATGATTTCTTCCGCTGTCGATGTTTTTCCAGGCTTCATTTCGAGGAATGCGCATGGCGTTTCCCCCCATTTGTCATCCGGTTTGGCGACAACTGCTGCGGCGGAAACGCCAGGATGCATGTAAAGTGTACTCTCAACTTCAATGGACGAGATGTTTTCTCCACCGGAAATGATGATGTCCTTGGATCGATCTTTGAGTTGAATGTATCCATCAGGTTGAATGACACCGAGATCGCCAGAATGTAGCCACCCGCCTGCAAGCGATTCTGATGTGGTTTTTGCGTTCTTGAGATAGCCCTTCATCACAATGTTCCCTTTGAACATCACTTCACCCATAGTCTCACCATCTGCTGGGACGCGTTGCATGGTTTCCGGGTCCATGACGGTGAGTTCTTCCAGCATGTGATAGTTCACACCCTGGCGCGATTTCAAATAAGCCTGTTTTTCAATAGGCTCGTCATTCCACTCAGATTTCCAGGCACACATGACGGCCGGGCCATAGGTTTCGGTCAGACCATAAGCATGGGTAACATTGAAGCCTTGTTCTTGGATTTTCGCGAGAGTCGACGCAGGTGGGGGGGCTGCAGCTGTCATGATATCAATATTGTGGTCAAAACTGCATCGTTCTTCATCGGTCGCGTTGATCACAAAGTTCAATATGATCGGCGCGCCACAGAAATGCGTGACTTTATGTTTATCAATCGCTGCGAATATCGACCCTGCATTAACACTGCGAAGGCAAACATTGGTGCCGGCCATCGCGGCGATGGTCCAGGGAAAGCACCAGCCATTACAGTGGAACATCGGCAGCGTCCACAAATAGACCGGGTGGTGCGTCATATTCCAGCCAAGAACATTACACACGGCATTCAGATAGGCGCCACGATGATGATAAACGACACCTTTTGGATCGCCTGTGGTACCGGATGTGAAATTCAAGCTGATGGCGCGCCATTCATCATCAGGTAAGCTCCATTCCATCTCTGGGTCACCTGTGGCGATAAAGGCCTCATAATCCATTTCGCCCAATAGCTCTCCATCTCCAGAGTATTCGCTATCGTTGATATCAATCACCAGAATTTCGCGGCCAGATTTTTCGATGGCTGCTTTCATCGTGCTTGAGAATTCGGTGTCGGTGATAAGGACGTTCGTTTCTGCGTGGTTCAGAGAGAACGCGATAATATCAGCATCCAGCCTGACGTTTAACGCATTTACAACCGCACCAATCATTGCGGGGCCAAAGGCACACTCGTACATTTCCGGTGTGTTTGATGCCATCACAGCGACGGTATCGCCTGCCTTAACACCATACTTTGAAAGTGCCGATCCCAATTGGCGGCAGCGCGCATAGGTCTCAGACCAAGTATATCGACGCTTACCGTGAATGACGGATGCAAGGTCTGGGTAGACTGCGGCTGTACGGCGAATAAATGATAATGGTGACAGTGGTGTGTGGTTCGCTGGCGTTTGTTCTAAGTCAATGTCGTAAATACTTACGTCGTCCATAATATTCCTCCCGGTATCTTCGCGTTTGATACGTGCACGCGAGATTGTTTTTTTGCATAATGCCGAAGACGCACAAAAAGTGAAAGAGCGCGAATATTAATAAACCAAGCGCCTGTTAGGGAGATAACACGATGACGAATGCATTTGAGAAAGCTTATGCCCACTCGATGAGTGATCCCGAAGCCTTTTGGGCTGAGGCGGCAGAAGGCATCACCTGGACTAAAAAATGGGATAAAGTCTTAGACGACAGTAACGCCCCATTTTATCGCTGGTTTAGCGGCGGTGAGCTGAACACCTGTTACAATTGCCTGGATCGACATATCGAAGATGGCCGTGGTGATCAGGCTGCCCTGATCTATGATAGCCCGGTCACAGGTGGCATACAGCGAACGTATTCCTATAACGAATTATTGCATGAAGTTAGCCAGGTCGCGGGTGCACTCGCGGCGGAGGGTGTGGCCAAAGGCGATCGTGTCGTTATCTATATGCCGATGATCCCTGAAGCGGCGATTGCCATGCTTGCATGTGCTCGCCTTGGTGCCATCCATTCCGTTGTATTTGGCGGCTTTGCATCGAATGAACTGGCGGTGCGCATTGACGATGCAAAACCCAAGGTCATCATGTCAGCGACGTGCGGTATCGAAGTCAATCGCGTCATCGAATATATGCCACTGTTGAACGAAGCGATTGAAATTGCAAAGCATAAGCCAACTGCGTGTATGATTATTAAACGGCCCGAATGCGAAGATGTAATCACCGCCGTTAAACATGTGGATTGGGAAGATGCATCTAAAGCTGCAACGCCCGCTGATTGTGTTTCTGTCGAGGCCACGCATCCACTCTATATTCT
>DGOK01000069.1:59571-60009 GCA_002389385.1 Rhodospirillaceae bacterium UBA4468
CATTTATGGGGTCGATCCGGGTGATGTGTATTGGGCGGCGTCAGATGTTGGCTGGGTGGTTGGCCATTCTTACATCGTTTATGGGCCCTTAATGCATGGCTGTACGACAGTTATGTTCGAAGGGAAGCCGGTGGGTACGCCTGACGCAGGTGCTTTCTGGCGCATGATTTCCGATCATCAAATTAAGGTGCTTTTCACAGCCCCAACGGCATTCCGTGCAATCCGCAAGGAGGACCCGAATGCCGATCTGATGAAGACGTACGATATTAGTTGCCTCAATGCGTTGTTCCTTGCGGGCGAACGAACAGACCCAGACACGCTGAATTGGGCTATTGATACGTTGAAGATTCCTGTTGTGGACCACTGGTGGCAGACTGAAACCGGCTGGCCAATTGCGTCCAACTGCTTAGGGCTGCATGAGTATCCAGTGAAGGCGGG
>DGOK01000069.1:60092-61821 GCA_002389385.1 Rhodospirillaceae bacterium UBA4468
ACACTCTGGAACGCGGATGACCGCTACAAGGAAGCGTACCTTGAAGACTATCCTGGCTACTATAAGACAGCGGACGCTGGGATGTTCGACGAGGATGGATATGTCTATATCATGGCGCGTACGGACGATATCATTAACGTCGCGGGTCACAGGCTCTCAACAGGCGGGATGGAAGAGGTCCTGGCCTCGCATCCTGATGTAGCTGAATGTGCTGTTATTGGCGTTGAGGATCAAATGAAGGGGCAATTGCCCCTTGGGTTCCTTGTTCTAAAGGATGGCGTCGTAGGTGGACCTGAGGACATCGTTGCGGATGTTGTGAAGCTGGTACGTCAAAAAATTGGACCTGTCGCCGCATTCAAACAGGCAACAGTGGTTCAACGGTTGCCAAAGACCCGGTCAGGTAAAATTCTTCGCGGCACAATGCAGGCGATTGCAGATAAAAAAGAATGGAAAATGCCTGCAACTATTGACGATCCGGTGATTTTGGATGAAATCACTGTTGCGCTTGAATCAATAGGATATGGTTCTGCGCGCCGCGACTAATTTTGCACATGGGTATTCGGATAAGCCGTGTGCCGTTTATAGGAAAGTTGAAATTAAATGCGATTAAAAGACAAAGTCTGCGTCATTACAGGGGCTGCGCAGGGAATAGGCGAAGCATGCGCAATGCGGTTTGCTAATGAACGCGCGAAAGTCGTTGTTTCAGACGTACAAATTGAGAAGGGCGAAGCTGTCGCCAAAGCTATCCGGAATGCTGGTGGTGAAGCTATATTTTTTGCCTGTGACGTGTCGCAAAAATCTGATTGTGTCGACCTTATTCAAGCAGCTGTTGATGCTTTTGGCAGCGTCGATGTGCATTTGTCGAATGCTGCGATTATCGCTGCCAAAGAGTTTCTCGATATCACTGAGGAAGACTGGGAGCAGACTGTCGGTGTTAACTTGAATGGCTTCTTTTACGCAGGGCAAGCTGCCGCTGCACAAATGGTCAAACAAGGCTTCGGTAATATCATCAATATGTCCTCGATCAATGCGGTTGTCGCAATTCCTACGGCAACGCCATACACGGTTTGTAAGGGAGGTGTTCTCCAGCTCACGAAATCAATGGCACTTTCATTGGCGCCGCATGGCATTCGTGTGAATGCTGTTGGACCGGGTACAATCGCGACGGAAATGGGCAAGACGATGATGTCTAACCCAGCGGCTAAAAAGCGCGTTCTATCTCGGACACCTTTGGGGCGCCCAGGTGAGCCCGATGAAATCGCATCGGTTTGTGTATTCTTGGCATCCGATGATGCAAGTTATATCACCGGTGAGACAATTTACTGTGATGGTGGCCGGTTGCCACAGAACTATCCTTTGGATGTTGCTGACTAATCTAAAAATAAGGACCTTGAGATAAATTTAACGACAGCGAAAGCTGATGATATTCGTGCTCGGCATGATGTAGCGCACGCGCGCATGGATGAACTTCGTGGACGTAATTTGAGTCTGGATATGACGCGCGGTAAGCCGTCACCCGAACAACTTACATTTAGCGATAAGTTGCTGATTGCTGTGCAGCCGGGAGATACGACGGGCGAAGATGGAACGGATCTGCGTAACTATGGCGGCCTGGCAGGTATTCCTGAGGCACGGCGCTTGTTTGCAGAGTATCTTGGTACAGAGCCCGAGCGTGTCATCGTTGGCGGCAACTCTAGCTTATCGATGATGTGGGACGTGCTATCCAATG
>DGOK01000099.1:0-2549 GCA_002389385.1 Rhodospirillaceae bacterium UBA4468
TTGATGACGGGCGACAGTGACTATCTATTGCGGGTCGTGACTAGTGACCTTCAGGCGTATGAGAAATTCTTGATGCATCAACTGACAAAGTTTCCAGGTGTAAACAGTATCAAGTCCAGCTTTGCGCTTAAGCAGGTTGTTTATCGAACGGCTTTGCCTATTGGAAATTTGTAACACTGTCGATCTTTGTTGGAGAGTTCTAAAAATGTTTGTGACGTCTAGGAAAATATTTGCTGCAGTACTTATAGCGGGAAGTATGTTTATGGCTGCAGATATAAATGCAGCGCCTAAATCTGAGTTGTGGGAGAAGTGGGCAGCACATGATGCACAGTCAACGGCGGTTGTTGATCACAGCAACTGGGATAAGTTTCTCAAAACATACGTAAAGGATGATCCGAGCGGTCTCAACAAGGTCGACTATGCGGGTGTGACTGTTGAGGATAAGAAGGCGCTCGATGACTACGTCGATGCTTTGGCTGTAACGCCTGTTCTGAAATTGAACCGGGCACAACAGCAGCCATATTGGATAAACCTTTATAACGCGCTCACAGTAAAGGTCGTGCTCGACCATTTTCCGGTTAAAAGCATTCGAGATATCGATATTTCACCGGGCTTGTTTTCTAGCGGCCCTTGGGGAAAGAAACTTGTTGAGATCGCAGGCGAACAGGTCAGTCTGGATGATATTGAGCATCGAATTTTACGACAAATTTGGAAAGATCCGCGCATTCATTACGCGGTTAATTGCGCTTCTGTTGGATGTCCTGATCTATCTGCCCAGGCTTATACGGCCGAAAATACGGATGCGATGCTGAGTGTGAACGCGGTTGCCTATATCAACAGCCCGAGGGGTGTTCGCGTATCTGCTAATGATGTGATTGTGTCATCCATTTATGATTGGTTTCAGGCTGATTTTGATGGCACGGAAAAGGGCGTGATTGCGCACCTTTTGCCATATGCTAAGGGCGACCGAAAAAAGGCACTGGAGAAGGCAAGTGGGATCAGCGATTATGACTATGACTGGGCATTAAACGGTCTTTGATAATCTGGCTTCACAAGGGGAACTCCAGTGACAACACGTATTGATAAAGCCACCTTGATGGTGTTGAGCAACCGCGCGCTCGCGCGTGCTGGGCTGTCGCCGGAACATGCTGAAACCACAAGTCAGGTTTTGGTGCAAGGTGACATGATGGGAATCCCGACGCACGGCGTCATAAGGCTGACACCTTATACAGAACGTTTAAAACATGGCGGGGTTAATCCAAAAGCCATCCCAAAAATTGATCAACGCGCGCCATCATTATGCATTGTTGACGGTCAGAATGCCTTGGGCCCCGTGGTTGCGAACGCGGCATTGTGCCAGGCAATAGAGATGGTGAAAGAAACTGGAATCGCCTACGTCGGATGTCGATCAAGTAACCATTTGGGTGCAATGGTGCCTTACGCATTGCAGGCGTGTCAGGCTGGTTTCGTGATGTTATCGGGCACGAGCGCATCGACAACGATGCCGCCTTGGGGGGGTGCAGAAGCGCGGATTGGCAACAATCCAATGTGCTTTGCTGCAGCTTGCCCAAAAGAACCCCACATCATTCTAGATATGGCGATGAGCGTTGCGGCACGAGGAAAAATTCGTGGTGCGCAGGCAGCGGGTCAAGCGATCCCAGAGGGTTGGGCTGTTGATAAAACGGGCAAGCCAACAACTGATGCGTCTGAGGCCCTAGAAGGTTTTCTTGTGGCTGTCGGCGGCCATAAAGGTTCCGGTCTATCAATGGCCATTGATGTTTTGTCGGGTGTGTTGTCAGGGGCAAAATTTTTAACGGGAATAACGTCCTGGGTTGGAAATAACGATACGGCCCAAGAACTGGGACATTTCTTTATACTGATTGATCCAGCCAGATTGATCGGTAAAGAAAACTACGAAGCCGCAATGAACGAGTTCTGTGAAATTGTTCACACAACGCCTGCAGCTGACCCGGTAACGCCTGTGATATTGCCGGGAGAGCGTGAACAGACACGCATAGCTGACGCCTTGGCTCATGGCATTGAACTGAATGTTAAAGTCCTCGAAGACGTTCGACGTCTTGCAGGAGAAATTGATTAAGCTTGGGTCTGTTGGTGCGTTATTTGAGTGCGATGTTTTTAATCTTACCGAAACACATTGCGCCAAGATCATCGGCATCACCAGAAACGCCGATGTACGCAATTGGCGGCATTTCAGCATTAAAAATTCGTTGATAGTCCGCTTGGAGATCGACAGTTTCATCAATCCAAGTATTCATCGGCGCGTCTGCGGGTTGGCGAATAATCATCCAGGCGTTGTCGGGAAGATGTGGATGCGGGAATTCGTCAATCTTATGTTCACCCCATACGTAAGTAAGAACATGCCCTCGTACAAAGGGTGAAAACATCCCTTTAAAACGAGACATCATACCATCTTCGGCAAAAACCACATGGATCGCTAATACCCGGTCATCCCCATCAGCCTTTTTGAGGTTTGTTGCGGGTAGGCCTTCAACGACATGCCATGACCAGGTCAGCGTTGACGCTTTTAT
>DGOK01000099.1:2623-3155 GCA_002389385.1 Rhodospirillaceae bacterium UBA4468
GCGTCTCTTTGGCAAAGCTCTGGCTGCTGCTAATAGAGAACAGGAAAACACTCAGGAACACGATACGTATAAATAAGTTCATATTTTTGATACGGGCCTAAGTAAATTCTGGTTCAATCGTTCGCTTGTTTGATTGCCTCGAGGACAGCGTTGGTGACCTCGACTGTTGTTGCCTTGCCACCAAGATCGGCTGGGAGATGTTTTTTATCGGCAGTTACGCGTTCAATGGCTTTCATCAAGCGCGCAGCTGCATCGTGCTCCCCTTGGTTTTCCAAAAGCATTGCACCTGACCAAAATGACCCCAACGGATTGGCGATACCCTTACCCATAATGTCGAATGCAGACCCATGAATGGGCTCGAACATCGAAGGCGCATCAGCTTCTGGGCGAATATTGCCAGTCGCGGCAATACCAAGTGAACCAGAAAGTGCGGCGGCAAGATCGGAAAGCACGTCCGCATGAAGATTGGTTGCGACAACGGTATCAATCGTTTCAGGCTTAAGAACCATCCGCTGTGTCATCGCATCAACCA
>DGOK01000004.1 GCA_002389385.1 Rhodospirillaceae bacterium UBA4468
GCGCGAGCAGCCTCGTAATCTGCCTGATTGGACGAATATACAAACCGAATACCGAGTTGCGTAAAGCCTGTAACGTGGCTCATTTCCGATGCGCGGCGTAACGGATTACCATGCCCGTAACGCACACCGTGGCGCTCGTCGACAAAATCCAGATGCGCATCAATGTGAATGATGTGAACCGGTTCCTGATCATCAAAAGCCGTAATACAAGGAATATGCACCGAGTGATCACCACCAAGTGTCACGGGCATGGCGCCCGCTTCGAGAATTTTTCGAACGGCGAATTCGATGTTTTTATGGGATTTAATCGTATCCGTATGGATCATATCGGCATCGCCGATATCAATAATCTTGATCCCGTCCTGTGGCAAGTACGTCACGTCATCTTCTAAATCGTACATACCCCCATGGCCGAATAAAAACAGCGTTGATGCTTCCCGGATCGCGCGCGGACCAAACCTTGCGCCCGGGCGGTATTGTGTGCCCATATCAAAAGGCGCACCCAGCACACATACGTCTGCATCCAATGAATCCCAATCCAGCACAGCGGGCTGCTTGGCAAAAGTACAATGGTCCATAAAAGGCAAATCCAAACGGCCACTATCGTATTTGTTGTCACTCATCAGATTGTCCTAAAATTCAGGGTTTGGTTGATCATTGCTTATCAACCCAATGGCGCATTGGCGCCGTCACATCACGCCGGTTTGCAAGCCCCAGGATTGACGTCAGTTGCTCGCCATCATTCGATAGGGGTAAACGCAGCAAGTAATTCGCCTGCTCGATATGCTCATATCGCGTATCAATCAGGAGCGGCTTTTTTGTTTCCACAACGCGCATATATTGGTGAAATAAAAAATCCCGTATCCATGCTGGCCGAACTTTACTGAGGCGACGTCGCGTATAATCGACACCATGATAGGCCGTATGTCCGCGCCCCCATTACCGGCAGGTAAAGTCACCATCAGGGGTTAAATCAACAACAGTTATATAGGGCAGCAATTTCGCATCCAACACCATGATATCGATGTCTGACCATGCTGGTGCCCAGCGGCCGTTTGCACGCTCAAGCCAATGATCATAGAGCGCGCGCGTTACCGGATCATCAATATCCGTTGGCGCTTGTTCTAAGCCCGACTCTATTGGTGTAAACATATTGGCCTATATTTAGATTAGAACTCTACAACAGCACGAATACTCTCACCCCGGTGCATCAAATCGAAACCTTCATTGATGTCATCCAGCGCAAGTTTATGCGTAATCAAATCGTCAATATTGATTTTGCCGTTCATATACCAATCGACGATCTTTGGCACATCCGTGCGACCCTTTGCCCCACCGAAAGCAGTGCCACGCCAGACACGGCCCGTTACCAATTGAAATGGACGCGTCGAAATTTCCTGACCCGCACCGGCAACACCAATGATTGTGCTTTCGCCCCAGCCTTTGTGACAACATTCCAAGGCCTGACGCATCGTGCTGGTACTTCCAATGCATTCAAAAGAATGATCAGCGCCACCCTTGGTGATATCGACGAGATACGGCACCAAATCGCCTTCAACTTCGTGCGGATTAACGAAATGTGTCATGCCAAATTTCTCGGCAATGGCTTTGCGTTTAGGATTAAGATCAACGCCAACAATCATATTCGCGCCGACAAGACGTGCACCCTGGATCACGTTAAGGCCGATACCGCCCAAGCCAAATACGATCACATTATCGCCGGGACGTACCTTCGCCGTGTTGATCACAGCACCAATACCTGTCGTGACGCCACATCCGATATAGCAAATCTTATCGAACGGTGCGTCTTCACGCACCTTCGCCAACGCGATTTCTGGTAAAACTGTGTAATTCGAAAATGTCGATGTCCCCATATAATGGTAGATTGGCTCTTTACCGATACGAAACCGCGACGTGCCATCAGGCATAACGCCTTGGCCTTGGGTCGTGCGAATAGCCTGACAAAGGTTCGTTCGACCAGACGTACAATAGTCACATTCTCGGCATTCCGGCGTATAAAGCGGAATAACATGATCGCCCTTTTTCAGCGACCTAACGTTCTTGCCTACATCAACAACGATGCCTGCACCTTCATGGCCCAATACAGATGGGAAAATACCTTCAGGGTCAGCACCTGATCTTGTAAACTCGTCCGTGTGGCAGATACCTGTCGCTTTAATCTCGACGACGACTTCACCGTCTCTTGGTCCATCAAGTTCAATGGTCTCAATCGATAGTGGTTTACCTGCTTCGAAGGCCACAGCGGCACGTGTTTGCATAACTTGTCTCCATAATTTTATCAAAATTCAATACGTCATGAGTATGCACGCTTTCGCCCCACAGGTGCAATGTTCAGGCATTGCCATTCACCTATAAAGTCCCATATACCTCACGCGAATATCATTCGGAGAGATTTATGGATTCACTCACCCAGTTCACACTCGGCGCAACCGTATCTGCGGTTTTGCTTGGGCGGCATATCGGTTATCAGAAAGCCGCAATCATTGGTGGACTGATGGGGACCGTGCCTGATCTCGATACCTTCGCACCCCACGATGATCCGGTTGAGAAATTTGTTGCGCACCGAGGTCCATCGCATTCACTTGTTATTCAGGCACTTGTAGCGCCCGTGTTTGCAGAACCCCTCGTCCGGTTATTTAAATCACTTAAAGACCACCGAATTCTCACCTACTTAGCTGTCTATTTAATGTTCGCTACGCATGCGTTGATCGATGCCATGACCATCTATGGCACCAAGCTTTTGTGGCCAATTATTGAAGAGCCATTCGGCGTCGGGTCGATTTTTATCATCGATCCGCTATATACGTTGCCATTGCTGTACGTGACCATTTGGGCATTTTTCGTCCGTGACCATAGCCCGAAACTCCAACGCGCTCTGATCGGTGCAATGGTCGCCTCCACACTTTACATGGGGGCAAGCTATGCACTGCAACTCAACGCAGCACATAAAGCAGACACATGGCTGGCCGAAAAAGGCATCTCACCCGAACGGACGTTGACGATCGCAACGCCGTTCAATATTTTTTACTGGCGGACGATCGCGATCGATGATGATCGCTATCTTAATCTCTATACGTCGACCATTGGCGGTGCGCCCACTTTATACAGCCACCCGCGACGTTCAGACCTTGAAGGCTGCCTTGCTGGTAATGCGCAATTCCAGGCCTTAAGCGCCTTCACCAAAGGCTTCTATAGTATCAACGCCGATGACGATAAGATGATTTTCTCAGATCTCCGTATGGGTCTGACGCCTGATTATGTGTTTCAGTTTTACATCGCGGATCTGATCGGTGATGCACCGCAAGATATCGAGCTGGCCATTCGCCAAACGGTCAAACGTGGTACTAAAGGAGACATTCCGTGGTTACGCGCAGGTATACTTGGCGCACAAACATCACGCATAGCCGAGGCAGCAACACGCCTCGGAGATTTAGATGTCCTGACCAGCCGTGCAGCAGCGAACGAAATTCCCTGCGGATAGATAATTACCCCCGCATGCGCGCGCCTCTCGGATCAAATGGCGGCTCTTTGAGTAGCGATGCAGGGCGACGTTCTCCAATAATCTCGATTTCAAAATCGCCAACCCATCTGATTTCTCAGCGTAGATATAGCCCAACGCCAATGATTTTTGCACATGATGGGCGTACGCGCCGGACGTAATCCAGCCAATCACTTCGCCGTCACACCAGATCGGCTCGTCACCGATACAATCGGCATCTGATGCATCGACTTCAAAGAGGCAATGCTTACGCGCAGGACCTTCTTCACGTTCATTTAATGAAAGATCACGACCGATAAAATTTGGTTTATCGTATGCAACAAAGCGATCCAGACCCGACTCAGCGACACCATAGATTGGGCGGTATTCCGTCGCCCATGAGCCAAACGCTTTTTCCATCGAAAGCGATTTTAAAGCACGAGCGCCAAACATTCGGATGCCATCGTCAGCTCCCACAGCCATGAGCGATTGATAGAGCGCGACTTGATGTTCCGGGCGGCACCAGATTTCATAGCCAAGATCACCCGTGAAGGTAACACGCCCCACCATGCCCGGTATCATGCCGATTTCCATTTCTGCAAATAACATGAAGGGGAATGTAGCATTAGATAAGTTTGTCATGGTTATCCGCGACAGCATATCGCGTGATTTTGGCCCGGCGACCGATAAGCCCACCAGCCCCAGCCCATGCGAATGCAGTGCGACACCTTGCTCGGGCAGACGCTTTGTGAACAATCGCATATGATATTCATCAGCAAGGCCTGAGCCAAAGATAAAGAAGCGCTCATCACTCAGCAATGCCACAGTGAAATCACCAATGAGTTTACCAACTTCGTTCAACAACGGATTGAGCGCCATCCGTCCAGGCTTGGGTATACGACCCGCCAAAAGCCCATCTAGCCAAGCGCGCGTATCCGACCCAGTGACCTCAAACTTGGCAAATGTCGATGTCTCGATCAGGCCAACACCATTTCTGACGGCATGGCATTCATCAGCAACGACAGGGAATGCGTTTGAGCGCTTAAAGGTGACATCTTCTTCGGGAACCATCCCGTCCGGCGCATACCAAAGTGCTGTTTCTATACCGGCAACTGCGCCGAATACCGCGCCTTTAGATTTCAATTCACCATACAAGGGCGACGTGCGGAACGGTCGTGCCACATGCAGCTCTTCATTTGGAAAGTGGATTTGAAACCGTCTGGAATAGTTCTCGCGGACTTTGGCGTTGGTGTATGCCATCGTTGTCCAATCGCCAAAGCGCGCAACGTCCATACCAAAGACATCGAACCCCGGATCATCTTCGACCATCCAGCCTGCCAGTGCCAACCCAACGCCACCACCCTGGCTAAAGCCCGCCATAACCGTGCAGGCACACCAGTAATTTTTCAAGCCGCGCACCGGGCCAATCAACGGGTTCCCATCAGGCGCAAACGTAAACGGCCTGTTGATAATCTGTTTAATGCCCGCGTTCTCAAAAGCTGGATAGTGCGAGAAACCAACTTCCAGAGATGGCGCAATACGATCTAGATCAGGCTGCAATAACTCTTGCGGAAAATCCCATGGCGTTTCTTTTTCTGACCAGGGTTGGCCTGCCCGCTCATAGGTGCCCATGAGCATACCACCCCGTTCCTGACACATATAAATCTCACCTTCGAAATCAATCGCGTGAATAACTTCCTTGCCTGTACGCGCATTTATGGCGGCGACTTCAGGCATATCTTCAGTAAGAATGTATTGATGTTCCATGGCCAAAATTGGCAGTTCAAGACCGACCATGCGCCCACATTCTCGTGCCCAAAGCCCCCCTGCATTCACCACATGATCCGCATGGATTGTTCCATGTTCCGTCACAACATCCCACGTGCCATCAGGACGATGCTGGAGATCAACCCGCTCGGGCGTGCCAGCCAACATCACCCCGCCGGTCATATGCAAACCAATGGATTGCCCGGAGATCTCTTCGATCTCTTTGTAGAGCCGGATTATGTAGTCCTGCAATTTGGCAACGTTCGGGTCACCATTGATCGTATGGAAACCACCTGCCGCATGCCATGTGGACCCTGAAGTAAGCTCTGAACGCTCAATCAAACAAACGTCTTTCCAGCCGAGCTTGGTTAAATGATAGAGAACACTACATCCAACGACACCACCACCGATCACGGCAGCTTGAACATGCTTCTTCATAATATATTCCCTTAGCTAGCAAGGCTGATGAAGTCATCAGCATGGCCTTGGGCAAGCCTGTGCCGCTATCTCAAAACGGAAGAGGGTTCATCCACAAACGCCATTTTTAATGACACTTAATGACGCACTAAATGATCGGAATTACCTATCAATACGATAAGATCAAACGATTTTAGTTAATGCTAATATAAGATCATATTCTCCTCGTAGCCGCTGACGCGGTGTGGTTTCTCCAAACGAAAAGGTTATGACTATGACTAATAATGTTCCAAACATTGTCTTCAAAACGCGCGTACGTAACGATGCTCTCGAAGGGCCAAATCCATTCGATTGGAAAGACCTCAGCACAGATGAAATTTTTAGGGGCAAGCGGGTCGTATTGTTCGCATTGCCAGGCGCTTTTACGCCAACATGTTCAACGACGCACCTACCGCGTTATGAAGAATTGTATGACGAATTTACGGCACTGGGCGTTGATCAAGTGATCTGCCTGTCCGTGAACGACGCATTCACAATGTATCAGTGGGGCATAGCGCAGAATGCCAAGAATGTGTTCTTGCTGCCTGACGGCAACGGTGAGTTCTCACGTAAAATGGGTATGCTTGTCGATAAGTCGAACCTGGGTTTTGGTATGCGCTCTTGGCGTTATTCAATGGTCGTCAATGACGGCGAAATTGAGCAAATATTCGCTGAACCTGACTTCGGCGATAACTGCCCAACCGATCCATTTGAAGTATCAGATGCCGACACCATGTTGAGCTATCTTAAAAGCAAAGCGTCGGTTGAAGCGGCGTAATC
>DGOK01000095.1 GCA_002389385.1 Rhodospirillaceae bacterium UBA4468
TTGCGCAGCCTCAACAAATACGGCAACAGCCGCCGCCGCAACGCCATCGTCAGTAGCGTCAGGTGTATTTCCACCTTCGCCTTCACCGCTCAAAAATGATTTTATTTTTGCAAGCATACCTGTGGTTAACACAGGCTTTCCAAGCGAACAACCATGATTAAAATACGGTTTTTCCTTGTTTCATCTAACAACCGACGGCAACCTCCACATCATGAATGAGAATACTTACGAAAAACGCTTCTCTGAAGCTTGCGAACGCAACAAAGATCCTATTTTGGCCGTTCTCAAAGAGATTTTCCCAAAGCAAGGTCTGGTGCTTGAAATTGCCAGCGGCACGGGTCAACACGCCATCCATTTTGCATCAAATCTGCCCGATATCACGTGGCAGCCGAGCGACATGGACCCTGAGCTGCGAAGTTCCGTTCATGCATGGCGGNNNNAACGCCCCCTTACACCTTGATGTCACATCTGAAAACTGGCCTGTCGAAAATGCTGATGCCATGATGTGTGCCAACATGATTCACATTGCACCTTGGGAGGCTTGTATCGGCTTGCTCGAAGGCGCGGGTCGCATACTTCAGGAAGACGGCATCCTTTGCATGTACGGCCCTTATAAGGTCGGCGGCAAACATACAGCGCCATCAAACGAGTCGTTTGATCAGTCTTTGCGCGCGCGCGACGCATCTTGGGGCATTCGAAATCTTGACGATGTTGCTTTTGAGGCACGTCGCCGCGGCCTGCATCTCATAAAGACGGTTAAAATGCCTTCAAACAATTTCTGTGTGATCTACCGCAAAACAGCGATGGTTGAAGAAGGGTAATTAACGCCCGCGACGTTTTTTCTTTTTACCTTCAGGCTGCCAGCTTGCGCGAGCTTTGTTTGATATACCTGGTCGATCGAGGCCAAGTTCATGCGCTTCAAGACGCCTGACTTCATCTCGTAATCTTGCGGCTTCTTCAAATTCCAAATCTGCGGCCGCAGCCTGCATATTGGTATTGAGGTCTGCTATCACTTTTTTAAGGTTATGACCAACAAGCTCGACTTTGCCCGTCGCACCCGTATCCACCGTGACATAATCTTTTTCGTAAACACTCTCGATTGCATTTGCGATACCTTTTTTCACACTTACAGGCGTGATGCCGTGCTTTGTATTGTAGGCTGTCTGTCGCTCCCGGCGACGATTGGTTTCGCTAATTGCATAGTCCAGGCTGTCCGTCATCTTGTCGGCATAGAGGATAACCCGGCCTTCAAGGTTACGCGCCGCTCGCCCAATAGTTTGAACCAATGACGTCTTTGAACGAAGAAAACCTTCTTTATCGGCATCCAATATGGCCACCAAGGCACATTCCGGAATATCCAGCCCTTCACGTAGCAAGTTAATCCCAATCAACACATCGAATGCGCCGAGACGAAGATCACGAATGATTTCAATCCGCTCCAATGTATCAATATCTGAATGCATGTATCGCACCCGAACACCATGTTCATGGAGGTACTCGGTTAAATCTTCAGCCATGCGCTTCGTCAATGTCGTCACCAACGCACGCATACCTTTTGCAGCCACGTCTCGGCATTCACCAAGCAAGTCATCAACTTGCGTTTCGACGGGACGAATAATACATGGCGGATCGATAAGTCCCGTTGGGCGAACAACCTGCTCCACGAATACACCACCCGTACGCTCTAGTTCCCAAGGGCCCGGAGTCGCCGAGACAAAAACTGTCTGCGGGCGCATCGCATCCCATTCTTCAAATTTAAGCGGTCGGTTATCAACGCACGATGGCAAGCGAAAGCCAAACTCAGACAACGTCGATTTCCGGCTGAAGTCACCTTTGTACATGCCACCAATTTGCGGCACCGTCACATGGCTCTCATCAACGATTAACAAAGCGTTTTCAGGCAGATATTCAAACAACGTTGGCGGTGGATCACCAGGATTACGCCCCGTCAAATATCTAGAATAGTTCTCAATGCCGGCACAGTGCCCTGTCGTCTCCAACATCTCGATATCAAACATCGTACGTTCTTCAAGGCGTTGCGCTTCCAACAATTTATTCTGCCCACGCAACACCTCAAGATGCGCTTTCATCTCTTCTTTGATCTGCGGTATCGCCTGCATCAAAGTTGGGCGTGGCGTAACATAGTGGCTGTTTGGGTAAATACGAATATTGCTCAGAGTTGACGTTTTCTCACCCGTGAGCGGGTCAATCTCCCATATACCTTCCAGCTCATCGCCGAAGAATGATAATCGCCATGCACGATCTTCCATATGGCTTGGGAACAACTCGACGACATCGCCACGCACACGAAATGATCCACGGTAAAAGTTTTGGTCATTGCGCTTGTATTGCAAGGCAACGAGTTTCTTCATGAGTTTGCGTTGATCGACCGTATCACCAGCTTGCAATTTGACCGTCATCTCGGAATACGTCTCAACCGCACCAATACCATAGATACATGACACCGATGCGACGATGATCGTATCTGGGCGTTCCAGCAAAGCACGCGTTGCTGAATGGCGCATCCGGTCAATCTGTTCGTTTACCGACGCGTCTTTCTCAATATACGTATCCGTCCGCGGCACATATGCTTCAGGTTGGTAATAATCATAATAACTGACGAAGTATTCGACTGAGTTCTCTGGGAAGAATTCTTTCATCTCCCCATAAAGCTGGGCTGCCAACGTCTTATTTGGCGCCAAAACCAAGGCTGGACGAGATAAATTCTGCAAACAATGCGCGATAGTGTAGGTCTTTCCAGACCCCGTCACACCTAATAAGACCTGCTCGCGATCCCCAGCCAACAATCCTGCTGTAAGGTCCTCAATAGCCTTTGGTTGATCACCTGCAGGCTCAAATGGAGATGTGAGCGCATACTTTGCGACCTCGCTAAAAGCAGGTCTCTTCTCAGGGATAAATAGGGGCCGTGTTTCCATGCCCTATATATATGCGAACCCATCGCAGATTGCCACTCAGGGTTTCTAGAAACTTACACCCCAATAGCCGTTACGACATAGCGCATGGGGCCTCCCGGGTTCCAATCCTTGAAAGGATAACATGTAACGAGGCTAAGCGTGTTTGTGGCATGGTTGATGACAATCGTCTCAGAACGGGCATCTAGCACACGCATATCCACCACCACATAATTGGATGATTGCCCGCCAGGTAATTCAACACTGATCGCCATGCCAATCTTAATATTCTTAAGAAATGAGAAATGCGTATCACGATGGGCCGCAACAACACTATATCCAGGGCGCCCAGGCTCTGAAGTACCATCAACATGCCCTAGTCCGAATGGAAGTGACCTTCCATGAGCACCTGCAAGAATGATCTAAGAAACGTCTAAGTCATCCATTTTGATCCGTGCGATCAGATTTGTGTCTGCCCACGGCCATGGTTTTGGCGCCTTGCCATCCTTTGGTGCAACCATCCACGCACGCTCTAACAGCACTTGTGCCACCACGGCCTTAGCGGGAATGAATAAGCCATACCCGATTAAAACAAAGCTTACCGCTAGAAGAACAATACCTGCAACTTCACGAGCCCACGTCACGACTGCGGCTCCCGCCTGCGCCAAATGACCAAGCTGGCGACAAAGGCAAGCAAACCAAGGATCAGAGCTAAGGGGCCAGCAGTTGCAGTCTGCGGCAAACCAGACAATTCTGAAGCCGCACTACGCATCATTTTCTTGAGGCTCGGATCCGCACGATCAAAGCTCTTCATGGGATGCAATGGTGTTGGATCATTTATAACGGGTTTCATATCCTCTGAACGAACCCAGCCATCCGGTAAATTCGTCGCAATTTTATGTGCAACCAGCGTTTCATTTTCCGGACGCGTTTTCTTTTCATCAACCGCAAGTAAACTTGTGTAACGACTTACCAATCCAAACTTTAGTGCTGTCCCAAGAATTTCAGCCTTTACCAATTTTGGGTCATCATCATGGAATAAAGCCGCCTCCAACCCTTTGATTTTCTGCCGCGCCCAAAGAGCAGCGATGCCTGGGCGTTGCGGTACCCCTTGCAAAGTGACCGGCGTGAACCAAAGTTTGCCATCAATTTGTCCTGATACCGTGACGCCTGTCGTGCCAACAGGGAATGCTGC
>DGOK01000122.1:0-1178 GCA_002389385.1 Rhodospirillaceae bacterium UBA4468
CTGGTCCGGCAATGGGGAGTATCGGGCTTTTATATGTGACCGATCAATTTGCTGATAATTTCAAATCAATCGCCGCTCTTTTGCGCCAAAGAACAGGCTTGGATACATGGGTTGGTACACTGGGCTTGGGCGTCATCGGTGGTGCTGACGCTGTGTTTGACCGTCCAGGTGCTGCCGCGATGATCCTGGATATCCCCAGTGACGCCTGCCGAATTATTGAGCGAACACCGATCCCAAACCGTTGGTCAGACGAATTGATGCAGTGGGTTGAGACTGTTCGTCCTACATCTGCGTTGGTTCATGCAGACCCGTCGACCCCGAACGTTGCGGACCACATAGAAACGTTAGCTAAGCGGACCAGCGCTTTTCTGATTGGTGGCCTCACGTGTTCACGCACCGCTCAGCACCAGCTTGCGGGGGATTTGGGCTCGGGTGGCGTGTCTGGACTTATGTTCTCGCCAGATGTCGCGCTGACCGTTGGATTGTCTCAAGGCTGCAGCCCGCTTGGTAGCAGTCACGAAATCACTGGTGGTGAAGGCAACGTTGTTGCCAAGATAGATGGCCGGTCTGCTTTAGAGGTGTTCAAGGAAGATATTGGCGAGATGCTTGCCCGAGATTTGCAACGGGTTGCAGGCTATTTCCATGTTGCGTTTCCGGTCAGCGGCTCAGATGACAGTGCAGATTATATGGTCAGGAATCTGATCGCGATTGATCAAGAGCATGGTTGGCTGGGTGTCGGTACCGAAGTTTCTCAAGGTGATCGCATTATGTTTGTCCGCCGTGACCCGGCATCAGCACGCGCTGACCTCGACCGCATGCTGAAAGATGTAAAAAAGCGCCTGCCAGGCGCGGCCCGTGGCGCGGTCTATATATCGTGTGTTGCGCGTGGCCCGGAAATGTTTGGCACTGAAACCGCCGAGGCCAAGCATATTTCGGACGGACTTGATGGCGCACCAGTCATTGGTTTCTATGCGGGAGGCGAAATTTCCCATGACCGGTTATACGGCTATACGGGCGTACTTTTAGTCTTTGGTTGATAGCTCGAGTGCCTTGACCCGAGGTACTTGAACACCCACATTCCCCCACGAATCAAAGCGAATAGTCTCTCTGAAAGGCATCCAAATGCAGATGAATAAACTGGGCCACACGGACATCCGTGTCAGCCGTATATGTATGGG
>DGOK01000122.1:1277-6363 GCA_002389385.1 Rhodospirillaceae bacterium UBA4468
CTGCTGACCCAAAAACGCAAGGGATGAGTGAAGAGATCCTGGGCAAATGGATCAAGGCGCGCGGCAACCGCTCGGACGTGGTGGTTGCCACCAAGATCACGGGGCCCGGTCCACGGTTCAAGCATATCCGCGGCGGCGACCTCAAATTTACCAAGGCGCAAATATCAGAAGCCGTCGACAATAGTCTCCGCCGATTAGGGACTGATTACATCGATTTATACCAGACCCACTGGCCTGAGAGAGACGCCAATTACTTTGGCAAGCTTGGCTATGCACATCATCCGGATAACACAGGATGGACACCAATCACGGAAGTTGTCGATGCGATGGAATAGCAGATTAAAGCCGGCAAAATTAGATCGTTTGGCCTGTCCAACGAGACGCCTTGGGGCGTTATGGAACATCTTACAAAAGCTGGAGACCGGAGCGCTCGGGCTGTTAGTGTACAAAATCCTTATAATCTACTCAATCGGACATTCGAAGTTGGGCTGGCTGAAATGGCAATTCATGAAGACGTCGGCTTGTTAGGATATTCCCCGCTTGGGTTCGGTGCGCTGACAGGAAAGTATTTGAATGGTGGATTGCCTGATGGCAGCCGCCTGAAGCTGTTCCCAGATTTCAAACGGCATTTCAAGCCGCGGGGCATCGAAGCAACGCAGCGATATGTAGAGCTTGCGCACAAACACGATTTGGATCCAACTGTGATGGCATTGGCATTTGTGAACAGTCGACCATTTTTGATGTCGAACATTATTGGTGCGACAACACTGGAACAATTGATGACGAATTTGAGCTCTGAAGACGTCGTGTTGAGCGATGAAATTCTGACTGAAATTGATGCCATTCATGCGGATATTCCAAATCCTGCACCGTGAGGTCAGATGCGGTTATTTGTTGCGATCCCTATACCAGAAAATTTAACGACAAGATTCTCGTCGTTTGCGTCAGGCGTCCGCGGTGCGCGTTGGGTTCGCCCCGAAGGTATGCACATCACGCTATTCTTTGTGGGTGAAGCAGATAGAGAACATGCGGCTGATCTTGATGTTGAGTTAAGCCAAATATCCATGCCTACTTTCGATCTGCGCTGTGATCGATTTGATTATTTTGAACGTGGCAACAAGATCAAATCAATTTAGGCAGGGGTCGAGAATAACGATGCGTTACTCTATCTGCATAGCCGCGTAGAGGCGGCGGCAGTTCGAGCCGGGTTCGCGCGTGAAGAGCGAAAATACAAGCCTCACATTACGCTTGCTCAGTTAAATCATGCGCGTGCAGAAGATGTTGCTCAGTGGATTGCGCTGCATGATGCCATGGAGCCGGGATTAGTTCTTGTCACGCATTTCACGCTTTATTAATCACATCTAGCGCGGGAGGGTTCAATTTACGAGCCGCTCATTGAGTATAACCTCACGCAACAGGCTTGATAAATTAGATCAATTCTGGCAGTTGCGTCATGTCGGAGAAGATTAAATCAGCACCAGCTTGCCACAAGACCGATGCGTCTTCTGGCACACGATGAGACGCACCAATGAAACCAAAAACGCGCATGCCGGCCCGCTTGGCGCCTTCAACCCCAAGGGCAGTATCCTCAATCACAGTACACGCGCCAGTTTGCGCCCCCATCCGATCCGCCGCCATATAAAATAAATCAGGCGCTGGCTTGGATTGCGCAACATCGCGTCCGGAAAATAAATTTGAATCAAAATATCCAAGCAATCCGGTGGTCTGTAAGTTCGTGCGAATTTTTTCAGGGCTGCCAGAGGACGCGACGCATTTAGGTATATGCTGAAGTCGCTCGAGTGTGGCTTGCATGCCCATCACGGGTTTTAATTCTTCGGCAAACGCTTTGATGTCTTTGTCTCTGAGTGTGGCTTCGAAGTTGTCTGGCAAATCGATGCCTTCCGCTTTCACCAAGTCGATGACGCCGGGGATCGTTCTGCCTAAAAACTGATCTCGGCATTCGATGCTGGTCACAGGATAGCCGTGGCGGCTTAGATGTGCTGCCAGTACACGGTTAGAGATGACTTCGCTATCTACCAACACGCCATCACAATCAAAAATAAGAAGCATTAAGTATCCGGTCAGCTAAGTGCGTTGGAATGATGTGTGCGAATGTCTGCGAGTAAACCCTCAGATGCGGTGCCGATCATATCGAAGACATCACCAAAACCGTCTGGGCCGCCGTAATATGGATCAGGTACTTCGCGTGTATTGAGCGTTGGTGAAAAGCTTACGAACAGGCGCACCTTGTCGATATTTTCTTTCGGGCATTGGGCTGTCAGGGTCTCAATATTTTGATCGTCCATGCCGATGACATAATCAAAGGTTTTAAAGTCGCTGGGTGCTATTTGACGCGCGCGGAGGTCTTCCAAAGAAATGCCCCGTGATTTTGCTTCGGCACGCGCACGATCATCGGGCGGGCCGCCAATGTGCCAGTCACTTGTTCCACAGGAATCTATTTCGATGTGGCCGGGCAACCCCTCATGCTCAACCAGATTTCGAAAAACGCCTTCTGCGGTTGGTGAACGACAGATATTTCCGAAACAACCAAACAAGACACGTATCATACTGATTCCTTATAAGATGAGTTGATGGATTATTGATGTGCTGGCAATGATGAGCAAGAGACGCGAATGAAAAGTATTGATAAAGATGCGCCGATTGTTGTGTTGACGGGCGCAGGCATCTCAAAGGAATCTGGCTTGGATACGTTTCGAGATACAGACGGCATTTGGTCCAAGGTTCGTATTGAAGACGTTGCGACGCCGGACGCGTTCGCTCAGGACCCGGACCGTGTTCACGCGTTCTATAATGCGCGGCGGCAAGGTTTGCTTGGTGAAAACATTAAGCCGAATGCAGCCCATCAGGCATTGGCATTGTTAGAGCGCGAATGGACTGGCGAGGTGCTTATCGTCACTCAGAATATTGATAACTTACACGAACATGGCGGCGCGCAGAATATTATCCATATGCATGGTGAGCTTTTGAAATCTATATGCAATGGATGCGGCGCTATTACTGGGTGCACAAGCGATCTTTCGATTTCAAGTGTCTGCCGTTCGTGTGATGCCAAGGGCACTCTCCGTCCGCAGGTCGTCTGGTTCGGCAAAATGCCGTTAGAGATGGAGCGGATTGAACTCGCGTTGATGAATGCTGGGTTGTTTGTATCTATCGGGACGTCGGGCAATGTTTATCCTGCGGCGGGTTTTGTTGATGCTGTGCGGCGGTACGGGCATGGCCACACTGTTGAGCTCAACCTTGAGCCATCAGCAGGTGCGACGATGTTTGTAGAGTCGGTTCACGGTGAAGTCACCACCATCGTGCCGAATTTTGTTAAGGGTTTGCTGTCGTCCTGTTAAAGGTATGGCTCAATCTTCAGCAAGTCGTACGCCATCAAATCGATCAAGCTTATTCCTATCCATCATAGACCTGAGCCGGGCACCGTACTTTTCTGGAATTTCAGAATATGCGGTGAGATAATTAGTGAGTTTTCGCCCACTCGGGATGGTGTCTTGCGCGCGCATTTTAGCGCGGGCTTTACGGAAACTTTTATAGGCACTATGTGTGTTTAAATTTTTGATATAGGCGCGGACACTTGCCGATATATCTTTAAAAATCATCACTTTGAATCCTTCAGCTTGATGAGGATCCATCCCGGGCGCATCCATGTTGTAGGTGCGCATCCCGAAATAATTATTACCTTTGAGGGCGAACCTTGAAGATGCCCATCCGCTTTCAAGTGCGGCCTGTGATAAAATCAATGATGCCGGTACCACGTCTACGCGTCGCAAAAGTTCGTCTACGTCGCTCATGTCTACATCATATTTCTGATAAAGAGATTTCGGCGCAGATTTTGTATTTGCTAAAATATTCTCTCGCTCGGCACGAACCTTGTCGTTCTCGCGGGCGATAATTGGCAGCATAATTTTGAAGAAAGTTTCTTTCTTCTCTGTGATGTCGGGTATCCGGCGAAGATCCACGCCAATGCGATCAATAATTATGTTGGGGGCAGCTTTCTCAGACGCGACGGTTGCCAGGTCGTAGTCCAAAGCACGGTGAATATCTATAGCAGTTAAAGGCGGCAGTGCCGCGATCTCGGTCTCAGTCAATACGACAGCATTTTGATCTTCGCTCGAGACAAGAAATGCCATCGCAATTGCAGTTAAACCAATTGCAGCGGCAATGGCTGTGATTGTGCGCGCACTTTGAGCTTTGATGAAGCTGTGAATTGATCTCAGCTTATTTAATAAAATCTTGTGCATATTGTTATTTTTCTTTCAGATCCCTAGGTTCTGATTGGCTCTATCATATGCTATTGAAGGAGCATGGTAAAACCGGTGGAAACGCTCGAGAGTCTATTGCAACGTATTCGCAGCTGTGACGTCTGCAAAGCGGACCTGCCGCTTGGGCCCAGACCTATCGTGAGCGCCTCGTCATCAGCCAGGCTTTTGATCATCGGCCAGGCGCCAGGTACGAAGGTGCATCAATCCGGCGTGCCCTGGGATGATCCTTCTGGTGACCGGCTGAGAGAGTGGCTTAATCTCGATGCTGAAACATTTTATGATGATGCGCGTGTGGCTATTGTACCGACCGGGTTTTGCTATCCGGGACGTGATCCAAAGGGGGGTGATCACCCTCCCAGACCAGAATGTGCCCCGCTTTGGTACAAACCACTTCAAGCTCATCTTAAGAACGTTCGATTGACTCTATTGGTTGGGATGCATGCGCAGGCATATCATTTGGCCGAGAGGCGGCAGCGGACCATGACGGAAACGGTGCGCGCATGGCGTACGTGTGGACCTGACACCCTTCCAACCCCACATCCAAGCTGGCGTACGACAGGATGGATGAAGAAAAACCCTTGGTTTGAGGCCGAAATATTACCGGAATTACAGGCGCGCGTTGCGGTTTTGATGAAAAATTAAGGTCAAATCTTTAATCTAATAAATATAAGATCAGTCGATTAATCATGTTTTGATTTCTGATCAGGGTGTCGAAAAACGATGCTTTTTGAGTGTTGCCGTCGGCGGGTATGAAAACGAGGACCTATGCATACCATTACCGACAATGATTTGTTCCACAGATT
>DGOK01000122.1:6558-17200 GCA_002389385.1 Rhodospirillaceae bacterium UBA4468
CATTCTTTATTGCTCGTGGACCACCCCAAGTTATACCGCTGCTGATATTACAATCTTGTTCGAGATGTTTTGTCGCTGCTATCACCATGGGCCTGATGCTGAAATCTATGTTTTCTTTGATGAAGTCCAGTACGCAAAAGACTGGGAAAAATCTCTCCTGAAACTTGCCAAGATGCGCCCCAAGGTAAAGATTGTCGTCGCTGTATCATCTGGGGCACCTGCGATTGTTAGTGGCACCAAGGTTATGGAAGACCGGATGGAAGTCTTCATTTTGCCACCTTTGACGTTTCTTGAGTTTTTGCGGTTCCGTGGATCTGAGGAAAAATTGTTCGTGGCATCTTTGAATACCGAGAAGAATACAGGCGCCATGACGCTCGAGCCAAATGCGCTCCCGGCGTTGAACCAGGAGTTTCACCGATACGTTAATTTTGGTGGCTTTTTAGAAGGCATCTTGTCGGGCAAAGATGGTGTGCCTGCCCCTGCGTTCGTACGTGATGGGGTCGCAGACCGTGTGCTTCATAAAGATTTAGCATCTCTATCAGGTGTGAATGACCCTCAAGAACTCAATCGACTGTTTGGTCTGCTTGCGTTTAATACGGGGCGTGAAGTCTCGATGGATGATCTTGCCAAGGCAACGAACATCGCCAAGAACACGCTGCGCAAATATCTCGATTATCTTGAACAGGCCTTTCTTATTCGCCGGATCAATCGTGTTGATCGGGATGGAAAGAAGTTTCAGCGCCAGGTTTTCTTCAAAGTGTACCTGACGCGTCCCTGCTTGTATGCGGCGCTGTTCGCGCCCGTGCCGCCGTCGGACCAGTTCTTCCAGCGCCTGGCTGAAACGGCCCTCGTATCCCAATGGCTTGGTTCTACGGCAATAGAAAACCTCTACTATGCGAGTTGGCGTGGTGGCGAGGTGGATCTGCTGACGTTGCACCCTGAAACCGGCAAGCCTGATCACGTCTATGATTTGGATTGGCCAAACACGTATGTACGGACTGAGACGCGGCCGGATCAAATGGTCAATTTCGTGCGTGAAAATAACCCAGATGCCACATCATACGTGCTGACCAGCACTTTTGCCCGGAGTGCGACAATGAAGGGTATTAATCTGACCCTGGCACCTTTTGCATTGTATAGTTATTGGATCGAGCGTGACCCAACGCTGAAAGCATTTCACAAGCCGAAAAAGTAGCTGCTTTGTGTCTAGGCGGCGTGCTGATCTTGTTTGAATGCGTTTAAAATTGTCTCAAGATAGATGCCAAGTAAAATGCCGGCGACACCGAAGCATAAGAACATGACATCTCCGCCTAATGCCTGAATGGAACCGCTTAAAAAGCAGATGCCAAACCAGGCAGCCGCGCCAACGATAAACATGCCAGATATAAAATAGATAACGAGTTTGATCACAGACGCCACACGCCTACCCCGATAAGTATGGTTAATAAAACCTTAACGAGGATAGGTGCAGTGGTCAACCTATGTGGAAATCAAATACCAGTGTTGATCTATTTTCGACCTAATAGACGCAAACGCAGTGCGTTCAAGCGAATGAAGCCTTCAGCATCGCGCTGATCATAGACATCATCTTCTTCAAACGTCACCATTGCTTCGTCATACAGTGAGAATGGTGACTTGCGGCCCATGATAATGACGTTGCCCTTGTAAAGTTTCAGGCGAACGGTGCCGGTGACGCGCTCAGAGGCATGGTCAATGGCGGCTTGAAGCATTTCACGTTCAGGTGCAAACCAGAAGCCGTTGTACACCATCTCGGCATAACGCGGCATCATCTCGTCTTTGGTGTGCATGGCGCCACGCTCGAGTGTCAGGCTCTCCATCGCGCGGTGTGCATGGAACAATACAGTCCCGCCTGGGGTCTCATAGACACCGCGAGACTTCATGCCGATGAAACGGTTCTCAACAATGTCAGTACAACCGACACCGTTACGACCGCCGAGCTCATTGAGCTTGGTCAGCAATGTTGCGGGGCTCATCTTTTCACCATTGATGGCAACCGGATCGCCCTTTTCGAAATCGATGGTGATTTCTTCCGGGGTATCGGGGGCGGCCATCGGTGTCACCATGCGTGACAAGATAAGATCGTAATCTGGCTCAACCCATGGGTCCTCAAGAACCTTACCTTCAGATGAAATGTGCAGAAGGTTGGCGTCCTGGCTGAACGGTGCTTCGCCCCGTTTGTCTTTAGGCACAGGGATCTGGTTTTGCTCAGCATACTCAATCAGTTTGGTACGGCTGTTGAGATCCCACTCACGCCATGGCGCGATAATTTTGATCGACGGCTCAAGCGCGTAATAGCCCAGCTCGAAACGAACCTGGTCGTTACCTTTACCGGTCGCGCCGTGGGACACGGCATCAGCACCGGTTTCACGTGCGATCTCAATCTGACGCTTGGCGATCAAAGGCCGCGCAATAGAGGTGCCCAGCAAATAGGTGCCTTCATAAAGCGCGCCAGAGCGGAACATTGGAAAGACATAGTCGCGAACGAATTCTTCGCGAAGATCTTCGATATAGATTTCCTTGATGCCCATCATTTCGGCTTTTTGGCGGGCTGGCTCTACCTCTTCGCCCTGACCAAGGTCAGCCGTAAAGGTGACGACTTCACAGTCGTAGGCGTCTTTAAGCCACTTAAGAATAACAGAGGTGTCGAGGCCGCCGGAATAGGCCAGCACAACTTTTTTGATGTCTTTGCTCATACGCTTGCGCCTTCAAGAAAAAATGTGAAACAGCGCGGGCAGTATAGGCACAGCGCCCGCTTCGTAAAGCGGCCATCTTAAGCGTGCGTATAAATATTCTGAAGGCGGTTAGGCTGCAGCCGACTTTCTTGTGTGTAGGCCGATAACATCTTCGACCGTGGCGCGTTGTTTCGGCCCCATATAATCAAGGTCACGGTCGGTTAGGCCCATCGATAAAAGTACCGCTAATTGCTCGCCACCCATAGAGCCTTCATACCGAGAAGGACGTGTGCGAGATGGCTTGGACGGGCGCCGCGACTTAGGATTTTCATCGATAAGCCCTGCTATCATCGCAGTGAACGTCTTTGGATCTGATAGCACGTGGCACCTCCATGATCTGATTGATCAGGGCACCATCGGACCACGACAAGGTTTAGAATTGTTTAAAGCGTCAGAGTGCAGAAAATGATAAAAAATACCGAAAACCTGGCAAAAATTACCCAGTTTCATCTTTTGGCTTAGGTAAGTTTTCGAGTTCCTGTATGAGGAGAGCACCCGTCCCAAGACCGTTTGGCGCGGTGCGAAGCTGTGTCGCAATATCACCTGACAGGACAGCACCTTGGGCAGCATCCTGCTCGATCGCGTTTTCAGCAGAAAGCCGTTTCTGGATTTCGAGGGCCACCATCTTTTCAATTTGCTCGCGTTGGCTGGACGGCATGTTATCCAGGTCGTCCTCGTTAAAGCACATAGCTTCAAGGATTTTCTCGCGAAGTTCTTCCATCTTCTTAGCCTGGATTTCATCCGTGTATGAGCGGAACCCCTTGTCCTGAATTTCGACAAGCGTTTGATGGAAAGCACTCTTCCATGCGGGGCCTTCATCAAGCGTAGGCTGAGAATTCACGCCCGGAACCTGCGATGAAGGCAATGCAGCGGCTGCGCCGTAAGCGTTCGTCGTGTCAGATTTGTCGATCATACCATTATCCTCTTCATTTATACCTGAAGATATCGAGGCAAGAAGCAGACCAATTATCTGTAAATGAAGGTTTTTCTTAACACTTGAGAGCTTAGGAGAACTGAACAGTCACAAGGTTCTCATCGAATGAAAGATGGCTTTTGATCTCTGCGACTTCGGGGACCGGGTCACGGTAGCACCACGCCGCGTCGATGATGACATTGTCGTCGGTCACGACATTAAAATACGTCGCATCACCTTTGAAATGGCAATGTGTCGCTGTGTCTGAACCCTGACAAGTACTTGCGATCACGTCATTTAGTGGAATGTAGTATCTTGGTGGATAGCCACTTTCCCGCAAGACAAAGGCCCGCTCGGATGTTGCAACATTCGTGTCACCAGCACTGACAGTTATTGTGCCGTCAAAGGGCGTGATCGTGATTTGATGGTCGTTGGTCACGGCGTTACAGCGGTCTCGCGGTCACTGAATTTCTTGGCCCGCTCACTGGCTGATTTCAATTGGCCACAGGCGGCCATGATGTCGCGGCCTCGTGGTCGCCGCACAGGTGATGAATATCCAGCGGCATTAACAATATCTGCAAATTTATGGATACGGTTATTTGATGAGCACTCATAGGCAGTGCCTGGCCATGGATTGAAAGGGATCAAGTTAATCTTGGCCGGGATGCCTCGGACCAAATTCACCAGCTCGTGGGCATCAGCGTCGGTGTCGTTAACACCTTTAATCATCACATATTCAAACGTAATACGCCGTGCATTCGACGATGTTGGATAGCGGCGGCATGCTTCAAGCAATTCGTGGATGGGCCACTTTTTATTGATAGGCACCAGTTCGTCGCGCAAATCATCGCGTACAGCATGCAGGCTGATGGCGAGGTTCACACCAAGTTCTTCACCGCAGCGTTCAATTTCAGGGACAATCCCTGAGGTTGATAGGGTAATCCGTCGTTTCGACAGGGAAATACCTTCATGATCCATGACAATGGTCAGCGCTTTGGCAACGTTTTCATAGTTAAACAAAGGCTCACCCATGCCCATCATGACGATGTTGGACAGCATTCGCGTGCCGTCCTGAGGGGTTGGCCATTCGTTGTAGCTATCGCGCGCCGCCATAAATTGCCCAACGATTTCACCGGATGTCAGGTTGCGGACCAGTGGTTGCGTGCCCGTATGGCAGAAACTACACGTAAGCGTACAGCCGACCTGGCTTGAGACACACACCGCACCGCGATCGTTCTCTGGGATATAAACGGTTTCAACGTCCTTGAAATCGTCCAGGCGGAACAGCCATTTACGCGTACCGTCTGTCGACGTTTGCAGGGTGGCAACGCTTGGCCGTCCAACCTTGTGGGTTTCCGCAATCTTGGTGCGGAAGTCTTTGGCCAAGGTTGTCATCTTGGCAAAGTCAGTTTCACCTTGATGGTAAATCCAATGCCAAAGCTGCTTGGCACGAAATGGTTTCTCATCAAGACGCACCAATTCTTCGGCAAGCTCAGCACGGCTGAGGCCAACAAGTTCAATGCGTGGGTCAAAGGGTATAGGTGTTGTCATGGCGCGGGGTTTACACCTAAATGCGCGCCACGCCAAGTGTGCCGTTCTATTGTGGACAAGCTTGGCGCGTCTACAGGAATGCTTTAAAGCGGTATCATGACCGCATTAGGATTTGCCCGCCGCGATAAAGTCATCGCAATTACGCTGCTGGCAACAGCAGAAGTCCTGGCTTTGGCGTTGTGGTTTTCCGCAAGTGCGGTCGTCCCCAGCCTCAAGGCAGAGTTTCCGCTCAGCGATGGCCTGGCAGCGTTGTATACCAGCGCTGTCGCTATCGGGTTCATTGCAGGGACGTTGGTCAGCGCTGTCCTGACCCTTTCTGACCGCATTAAGCCGGCGACGCTTTTTTCTATTTCTGCGCTTATCGCAGCCTTAGCCAATGCATTAATCCTTATTGTCGATCCGACGTCCACAAGTGCGATTGTACTTCGCATGATCACCGGCGTGTGTATGGCGGGGATTTATCCGGTTGGTATGAAAATGGCGTCGTCGTGGACGAAAGGGGACACGGGGTTTTTAGTTGGCTTGTTGGTCGGTGCGCTAACACTGGGATCAGCCTTGCCACACTTGTTTAATGTTGCAGGCGGGATTGATTGGCGTTTTACACTTGGTGCTGCGTCTGTTTCAGCAATCCTCGCAGCATGCCTCATTCGATTTGCGAAAACCGGTCCGAACTTGGCCCCAGCGGCCCCTTTCAATCCAACAGCGGTGCTTGAAGCGTGGCGGAACAAACCGCTTAGATTGGCCAATCTTGGGTATCTTGGCCACATGTGGGAGCTTTATGCCATGTGGGGCTGGATCGGATTGTTTCTTGCGCAAAGCTTTAGCCAAAGCGGCCTGTTGGATCCGGTCTTCTGGGCCGGTCTTGCCACCTTTGCTGTGATTGCCTCGGGCGCATTGGGATCATTGGGCGGCGGTATCTTTGCGGACCGTATGGGCCGGACAACGTTGACGATGGGGGCGATGGCAATCAGTGCCAGTTGCGCAGCAGGTGTTGGCTTTGTCTTTGGCGGCGCGCCGATCGCTATGATGGTCATATGTATTATTTGGGGCATCACCGTCGTTGCTGACTCAGCACAATTTTCGTCCTGCGTGATCGAGTTATCTGACCCCCGCTACGTTGGGAGCATGCTGACCATTCAGACGTGTGCCGGTTTTTTACTGACCCTTGTGACAATCCATATGCTGCCAATTTTTGCCGGTCTCGTGGGGTGGCAATGGGCCATGGCACCGCTCGCCATTGGCCCCGCCTTAGGCGTTGTCGCGATGGCCCGGCTGCATGTACATCCGGAGAGTAAAAAGCTGGCAAACGGCAATCGTTAGCCCGTTGCGAGCAGTGCGACACCACCCATGATGACAAGAGCCCACGACAGACGGCGTTTTAAATCACCCTCTCCCAGCCAAATACTGCCCATCAAAACGGTCATGACAACGCTACTTTCCCGAAGCGGTGCGACATAGATCACAGGTGTGAACGTCATCGCATAGAGGACCAGAATATAGGCGAGAGGACTAATGATCGCGACGACCAGCACGGCCGTGCAATGGTCTCGCCAGTGTCCTTTGACCAGTTCCATGCGACGTAACGCAATAGGGGTCATGATCAATAACCTGATTGATATGGATGCGTAATCAAGGATCAGTGGGGGTATCATTATCACCGCAACGGCATGCGCGTCCAAAACTGTGTACGCACCGATAAAGACGCCGGTACTGATCCCGAATAAAAGTGATGTCGTGAGATTGCTTGAGCGTTTCTTAAATCCACCCGTTAGATTGATCACGCCCGCAATAATGATGAAGACGCCAAGGGCAGCTTGAATTGAAATCGCTTCACCAAGAACGATGACAGCGAAAGTGACCGACAATAAGGGGCCCGTCGATCGGGCTGTTGGATAGACCAGCGATAGATCGCCTCTACGGTATCCTGCTTGTAAGCAAAGAAAGTAGGCAATGTGAAGCAGAGAACTGCCGACGATGAACCCGATTTCCACCCAGCCCCACTGCGTTTCTACTGTGGCGAAGACATAAAAAGCTGCAGGGAAATAAAGGATGCAGGTGACGAGGGAGAACAGCCAAATGAGTTCTGGCCCTCCGTTGATACGTTTGACGTAAAAATTCCAGGTTGCGTGACAAACTGCGGCGGCAAAAACGAGGAGGAAAGCAAAAAGAGTCATATGATCATCCAAGTGTTAGACATTAAGACGTGCGTCAGCACGCTCGTCCAACCCCCCTTGGTTTTTGTCCTTTGGGTGTCTGCCTGAATGGCTCATAACGGCGCTCGGACCAGACTCAGTTGCCTGACGGAACCCTAGCCGCACTTGGATAAGCACTGCCAAGGGTAGGCAGTGTCATAAAAATGTAAAGAATAATTCCCGCGAGACGCCTGACCGAGATATCAGATGTCTGGTGCATCGATCCCATTCTGGCGGCATGCAGCGACCAGCGTGTTCCTAAGCAAGCAGGCAATCGTCATTGGACCGACACCGCCCGGCACAGGGGTGATCGCACTGGCAACACTTGACGCTTGAGCGAAATCAACATCGCCAACGAGCTTCTTTTTGCCTTCACCTTTTTCAGGTGCATCGACACGGTTGATACCCACATCGATGACCACGGCACCTGGCTTGATCCAATCACCTTTGACCATTTCAGGGCGACCGACGGCTGCGACCAGGATGTCGGCTTCACGGCAACGGGCCTCTAAATCTTCAGTTCTGGAATGTGCGATGCTGACGGTGCAGCTTTCGTTCAGTAAAAGTGCTGCCATGGGTTTGCCAACGATGTTGGACCGGCCCAATACCAACGCGCGTTTGCCAGACAATGAGCCAAAATGATCTTTTAGCATCAACAGGCAACCATAAGGCGTGCACGGAACCAGGGCACTTTGCCCGGTCCATAAGCGGCCGACGTTGAGTATATGAAAGCCGTCGACATCCTTGTCCGGATCAATCGCCGCCAAGACTTTGCTCTCGTCGATATGTGACGGCAGCGGCAATTGAACAAGAATGCCGTTACAGGCCTTATCATCGTTCAATGTCTTAATCATCGATAACAGCGTGGCCTCGGGGGTGTCAGCATCAAGACGGTGCGTGACTGATTCCATGCCAGCTTCAACGGTCTGTGTGCCTTTGTTGCGGACATACACCTGGCTCGCAGGATCTTCACCGACCAAAATCACTGTAAGGTTAGGCTTTAAGCCATGAGCGTCAGTGATCTTGGCAACTTTGGCGCCGACGCGTTCGCGCAAACCTGCGGCGAAAGCTTTTCCATCAATGATTTTAGCATCGCTCATTATTTTTATCCCTCACGTTGAATGGTCAATTATCTGCTGAAGAGTGGCTTTAAGATTTTTGCCGTCACCACGAATGAAAAGTGTCTTGTTACGCTCTGTCTGTCCCCGAATAACCTGACAATCTGTTTTTCGCAAACGCCACTATTTTGCCAGTAACTTTATGACGGCAGTGTTGGCTTTACCTTTCTCTGGAACGGCGGTGACTGCGAGCTTAAGTGCGCCGTTTCCTTGTGCATCAGCGACGACGTCGCCAATAGAGTCTCTGGATGCGTCCGGGGTCACGCGAAGTTGGACCTCAAGTCCTTCTGGAACAACTTTAAAAGGCGTCTCAGCCAATGCGAAGTGCAAGACGCGCAATAACGTCTTTGGCAAACCATAGGAGCAAAATCAGGATAACTGGAGAGATGTCGACGCCCCCAAGGTCCGGCAGCATCGCTCGAATACGGCTGAGCAAAGGCTCCGTCAGGCGTGTCACCACGTCGTAAATCATGCGCACGAATTGATTGGATAGATTGATCACGTTGAATGTGATGAGCCAGCTCATGATAACACCGATAATGAGCACCCACGTATATAACTCAATGAGGTGATAAAGCAGTGCCAGTGCTGGGCCAATAACAACGTCCATGATCGTCCTTTCTTATGCGCGTGCACAGGCACGCTGAAATCGAACATAAGGTAGTTGTCCAGCTTCCGCCACGCAAGTAGGCGAATGACGTTCTCTATCAGTTAAGGGGGTGCCTGCTCGCATACTCGTGATGTGATGTTAGTCGCATCATTTCTGTGAGTGCCGTATTTTGGCACGATGGCACATATATTACTCGTTGAAGATGATCTGGATTTGCGGGAAATGCTCAAGGCTATTCTTGCCGATGAAGGGCATCATGTCGTCGATGTTAGTGATGGTCAGGCGGCGCTGGCTGCAATTCGAGGTGGCCAACCAGACTTAATCGTCAGTGATATCATCATGGATGGTATGGAGGGTATCGCGGCGATTATGGCGTTTCGAAAGCTGCTGCCGGAAACTCCCATCATCGCAATGTCGGGCAACGAGCTTTATTTAAGCAACAGTGAAAAACTTGGTGCGGACTTGGGATTATTGAAACCGTTCACACGCGCGACTTTTCTGTCTGAAATTAACGCCTTGTTGGATGCTTCTGAACGGCAACTCTTGACGGCAGGTGCCTGAGTCCGCACTTTCCTTTCATGATTATGGGAGGGTGATATGGCAGAAAAGTTGGAAGCCAAAGCGCGGCAAGCTGCGTTGAGTGATTTAAGTAAATGGTCCGAGGTCGGTGGACGTGATGCGATTAGCCGCATCTATAAGTTTAAAAACTTTAATCAAGCGTTTGGTTTCATGAGTCGTGTCGCGATGAAGGCCGAGAAAATGGATCATCATCCCGAGTGGTACAATGTCTACACGACGGTGGATGTGACGCTTGCCACCCACGATGCAGGCGGTGTGACGGCATTGGATATTGAGATGGCCAAGTTCATGGATAAAGTGGCCGCTTCTATTTAGGGGGCTATTGCGCTGCGACTTTTTTGCTGAGCGTCTCAAGCATTTTTAGAAATAATGAGCTCGGCACCGCAAACCCTTTGCCGCCAAGGCGATTCTTTGTGTGGGCAGCGTGCACCGCCGCCAATCGGTATTCTTTTCCATCCGAAAATACGATAGGCGAGCCACTGTCGCCGGGAACGGCTTGGCACTGATACTCTGCAATTTTGAGGCCTTTGGTAAACCCAAGCATTAGGCATGCAGGATGCGCCGTCAGTACTTGGCCACGGTCACCACTGTACCCTGCCTGAGTAAAAACGGTTTTCGCTTTACGGAGCTTCCAGAAAATATCTTCGGTATAAGCGGCAGGGCGGACAATGCCGGTAGTCGGGCTTGGGTCGTCTTCCAACACGATGAGTGCCCAGTCATAGACAACAGCATGGACCGTTGATTTACGTAACGGATCATGACCGGGTGCGGGATGAATTTCAGCGGCGACGGAATGGAAAATGTACTCACCGCGGTCCCAGCCTGCGACAAAATGCAAACTCTCTGGGGGCATATACCCGCCCGTATTTCGGTTGATCAGGCAGTGCGCTGACGTCACGACAATTTTAGGGGCAACGACGGTTGCT
>DGOK01000040.1:0-6310 GCA_002389385.1 Rhodospirillaceae bacterium UBA4468
TTCACAGAGCCACAAAGGAACACATTTAAGGTGTTATTGTGGAATAAGTCATTGATCAGAAATGGTATGTATATAGATGACAAAACAATTTGAGAAACCTTTCACTCAGCAAGAGCCTATCTCAGAAGACGCTATTGAGCGGGTCGGAGAAATCCTGAGAAGCGGGCGTCTGCATCGATACAATACGATTGCAGGTGAGGTTTCCGAAGCCAGCTTACTCGAAAAAGAATTCGCTGCATGGCAAGGAACAAAGTATTGCCTCGCCACAACTTCGGGCGGGCAAGCCATGCAAATTGCATTGCGCACCGCAGGCGTTAAACCTGGCACCAAAGTCCTCGCCAATGCCTATACACTGGCCCCTGTACCAGGTGCAATATATGCTACAGGCGGCGAGCCCGTGTTGGTCGAGATCGACGAAAACTGGCACACCGATATAGATGACCTCCGCGCCAAAGCGAAAAACACCGGCGCCAAATATTTCATACTGTCACATATGCGCGGTCATATTGTTGATATGGATGCCATCAAAGCAGTGTGCGATGAATTCGGCATTATCCTCATCGAAGATTGTGCCCACACTATGGGCGCCAAATGGAAGGGCACCCGGTCGGGGAACTTTGGCGACATCTCATGTTTTTCAACGCAAACCTATAAGCATATCAATTCTGGCGAAGGTGGCTTTCTGATCACAGATAACCCTGAATTTGCGGCACGTGCCGTCGTCGGGTCTGGGTCGTACATGCTGTACGGTAGCCATGGAGCCATTCCCCCTGAAGACGTATTTCAGAAAGTCCGACTAGATAGTCCCAATTGTTCTGCACGATTGGACAACTTACGTGCCGCCATTCTCCGTGATCAATTGCCGAATCTCGAAGCGAACGTTCATCGATGGAATGTGCGTTACCATATTTTAGAAGCAGGCTTTCGCACTTCACCGGGCTTGAGCGTGATTGAACGTAAACAGCACGAAGAATTTGTTGGATCATCAATCCAGTTCAAAGCAACGGGTATTGCACCCAAAGACATTCCCGCGTTCTTGAAGGACTGTGGATCGCGCGGCGTTGAAATCAAATGGTTTGGCGGCGATGAGCCTGTGGCGTTTACCAGCCGTTATGACAGCTGGCAGTACTTAGGCGATATGGACCCACTCCCCAATACGATTGAGACATTATCGACAACCTGCGACCTGCGTATCCCGTTGACGTTTTCCGAGCAAGATTGCCAGGACATTGTCGATATTGTATCTGAGGAAATGGCTGCAAGGTTGAACACCTAGAACTCAACAACCTTACCGTCTTCGGCGCACTCGTATGACAGGTCGTCCAACCTGTTCAACATGTCATCATTTATATGTGTCAGCACCAAACGTTTAGGATTAATCAACGGCAGCTTCTCTTCTATTGTTGCCAAGTTCAGATATAGAGGCACTTTCTTCTCATAATAATACGCCTCGGCAATGAAAAGATCGGCGTCTTTACCGGCATCAATGAGTGTGTCCGTCCATGCCGTATTCCCCGTGTACGCAATCGTTTTACCTTCGGCCTCAACTCTCAGCGCAAAGAATGGGCCGCCCGGATTTCCATGTGATACAAACTGCGGCGTGACATGCACGTTACATGAAAGCACGTCTTAAAGCGCCCACCACTGCCAAACGCATCGCCACACCCTACAAATTGCAATTTCATCTTCATATCCATTCATTACGATTTGATACCATCAAAAGTTTGCATGCGGTGCACTCACATCTCTGCATACAAATTCATGTGCGCATCTATTTGAAGCACATTTGTGCAATGATGCATCGAGGTGCTTGTTGGTTGAAAACCTGACCCTAAAATCTGTCCGCCAGATTTGGATACTTATTCAATAATCCAGCGCGCCAAAATACGACATCAAAATCGCGGAACCGATATGTTGCGATTGGCTGTGCATCATCTGGGAAGGTTCGCTCATGCTTGACGTGGTAATACGCAACGATAATGCCATCTGGATGGGCTGCAACGAATGCGTCCGTCGTTTTTTTCTCAAGACCAAGTTGCGCCATCGGATGTTCCAGGCGACCAAGAAACTGATACTGACCGTGATACGTGCCAAAGTTTGCAAGTGGAACGCCCTTGTCTTCATGTGCTTTGAGGGCCTGGGCGATGGGGCGCAGGTCATATGCAAATGACAATACGTCGCGTGCGCTTAAATGCACGACGGCAACCAATAGCGACATCGACAACGCCAGAACTGCCGCACTTTTAATGATATCGCGCTTGGCAAAAATCCAGCACGCAACCGCTGCAACAAGCAACAATGCGCCCCAGAAAGTATCTAGATGGACAAACCATGCCGGCTCTCGGAACAAATCCGGCTGATGAGGAAGAAGCAAGATAACCAAGCCCAGGATGGCAAATAATGCCGCGATGACAGCGCCGTCAAATCGGCGTCCTTGAACATCTGCCGACTGGCTTAGAACGTGCGCAATCAACAATGCAAAGGCCACAAATTCAGGCAACAGGTAATGCAATTGTTTGCCGGAAATGATCGAGAAGATAAACAATGCCGGGAGCGCCCACGCGGCCAGTAGGCGCACGGCACCATCTGCAATCGTCACGTGTCCTTTAATGCCACGCCAAAGCCTCGGCCAAATGATCCAAGGCAACAACAACGGCGGGATAAGGACCAGATACCAATAGAAGGGGCGTGCGTGATCAAAGCTCTGCACGATACGTCCCGCTGACTGTCCCCAAAAAATCATGTTGCGATATTCTTCGCCGCCTCGGATGCCTGCGGGGATTGCCCACAACAACGCGAGCGCGACACCAAGAACGACGCTTACGATCAGTCTAAAATACCATTGGCGCGTCGAGACCAGAGGACGGTCAGGCGCACCGCTGAGTGCAGGCCCCCACCATGGCGCCGATAAGGCAACGGGTAGAATATGCAATAAAATCGCAGGCCCTTTGGCCAACACACCAACACCAATAGCCAGGGCTGTAATGATCCAACCAGCCAATCCCCCGTCGCGCCATGTCCGCACGATGCCACTGATCCCAGCAAGCGTACATGTCGCCAGCATCATGTCGAACATCGTTAGTGTCTGAAATACTGCCCAGAACGCCGCACCAACGAGAATGATCGGTGTAAGCCGTGCTGCTTTGTCATCATTTGGCCAAAGCAGAAAAGAAAGACACGCAGACCACCACAACGCAACAAGCGCAAACAAGGGCGCAACCATGCGAGGCCACCAGTCGTTCACACCAAATACAGACCAGCCTGCGTTCATCAACCAAAACAAAAGCGGTGGCTTGTGATGGTACACTTCACCGTTCAAATACGGCACAATAAAGTCACCACGCTGCCACATCTCCCAGGCAACGGCGAGATAGCGGGTTTCATCAACAGGTAATGGCGGCCTGATCACGAGCGCAGCTAAAACTGCAATCGCCCAGCACAATAACCAGACAGGTATTCGATGAAGAATGCTCATTGATCCGATACTTTACTCGCGCCCACGTCTTCTGAGCTTATCACCCCTGCGTTTAGAAGTTTGTGACCATCACGGTAACGACGATACAGCCATAATCCCATGAACCCGGATACAGCAAACAATACAATGCTAACAACGAGCCGCACATTTGGCTCAACAGCAAAACCGGACCCTACCAAGGCAAAGATCAACATTTGCGGAATGTAGCCAATACCGGAGCCTGCAAAAAAAGGCAGCGGCGACACGCGAGAGACGCCAGCCAACAGGCTTGTTACGAGGTTCGAGCCTATCGGTAAAATGCGGATCAATAATGACGTCGTGAAGGCATTCTCTGCCAGGAATGCATCCATCCTTTTGAACTTCTCGGGGAATTTCTGTGTGACGAGATCGCGGGCTAGGAAGCGCGCGACAAAAAATGAAATCATGCAGCCACATAATGCTGCAATCACACTGATACCCGTGCCAAACGCAACGCCGAAAACATAACCCGCCATGAAGGCAACGGCTTGGCGTGGCAATCCGACCGAGGTAAATATCGCCCCAATGCCAATGAACAATAACTCGCCTCGGATGCCGGTGTCTCTGACGTACTCATCCATCCAGGCTTCGTTTAGCGTATCGCCAAGCGGCGTGAACTTAATCAACGCGCCAACACCAATCACCAGTGCGAACAAAAGAATGGAACGAAAAACAATACGTGGCGTCATTTTGGGTCCACAGGCTTTTCGGTCATGATCTTCACCCGAGAAGGACGCCTGTTGAGCCACATCACGCCAAATATATCGACAATCCCGACCCATAGACGGTTGAACAAGCCATATTTGGACACGCCCCGCTCCCGGGATCGATGATTAACCTGAACCGAGACCACCCGGCCACCTGCACGGATCGTCAACGCAGGCATGAACCGATGCATATGATTAAAGCCAGGGAACGACATAAACATATCGCGGGGAAAAACTTTGAGGCCACATCCTGTGTCCGGCATCGCGTCGCCAAGCATGCTGCCCCGGACCGCATTCGCAACCTTCGATGATACGCGTTTGAGCCAGGTGTCTTTGCGCTTGGCCCGCCAACCCGCGATCATTAAGCGCGCATCCGCAGATCCGCCTTCGGTATTAAATCGCTCAAGCAATGCAGGAATGTCTGCGGGGTCGTTTTGTCCGTCGCCATCCAATGTCGCAATCAAGGGCGCACCCGCATGGCGGACACCGGTCTGTATCGCTTGCGACTGTCCAAAGCAGCCATCGTGGCGCACAATGCGCAGGTTCGGGAATTTCGTCTTGGCGTTCAGTAATCGATCCGGCGTCCCGTCAGCACTTCCATCGTCAACATAGACGATTTCATAGACACAGACGCCCTCAAGCGCAGCCGCTATTTCTTCGATTAACGGCAGCACATTTTCTGCCTCGTCCTTTACCGGGACGACGACAGCAAGTGTCGCTAGGGATTTGTCTCGACCAGCGTCAACCATCGGCGCGCGGTCTCCTTAGAATATGAACGTTCGCAGTGTTGCGCTTTTACAACGCCACCCCTCTATGAGCCACCAAAAAACGCAGTTTAGCCTGCATTTTTTAATGCGGCAGGTATAAACGATCGAGGCGAATCCGCTGACGACTGTCTGTAAGGCACTTTAATGCGATCATGACGCTACAGAAAACGCCCAATGCTGTGCCACCTGCAATCAAAAACATGATTAATAACTGATACTTAACAGCTGCAACAGGATTAACACCCGCCAAAATTTGCCCCGTCATCATTCCAGGCAATGATACAACGCCGGCAGCGGCCATCCCATTCACCGTTGGAATCAACTCGGCACGCATGGTACTGCGCAACGGCCCTTGCATCGCATCCCGGAATGTATGACCAAGCGCCAACCGTGCTTCGATCTTTGCCCGACCGCTATCCGCATCAGATAAAAGCCGGTCGAGTGCCAAGCTCACACCCGTCATGGCATTGCCCAAGATCATCCCCAAAATCGGGATTGCATAACGAGGATCATACCAAGGGTCCGCATGAAATTGCGTCGAGAGTGCAAAGACGGTCACGATCCCAGCGGCCATCAGCATCGATATCGTGCCGAGCCCATATCCCCAGAACCCGATAAACGTCCGGTCCTGACGCGCCATCGCTTCGCGGCCAGCAAACCCAATCATCACCACAGCTGCGAGCAAGGTAAGCCATGGCGACATGGCCTTGAATAAAGCTTTGAGGACAAGGCCAACGAGCGTCAGTTGCACAACCATCCTGATCGCTGCAATAACCAGACGCTTTGCCGTACCCAGTTTGTAATAGATCGACAATCCTGCATTGATGCACAGCAATGAAGCCGCGAGCGCAATATCCCAATAATTGAGGCTGTCGTAACTCATGATGTTTCCTCGGCCAATGCGCCGTCATTAATGACAAACTGTCGATGAGCAAGGCGCTTTGCCTGTGCTGCATCGTGAGACACCATGATGATACTGATACCCGCATCCAATTTTTCGCGTAAAACCCCTTCAACTTTTGCCGTCGCTTCTGGGTCTAGGGCGGAGGTTGGCTCGTCTTATAAAAGAACGCGGGGGTTTTGAACGATCGCTCGCAACAAGCCTAGTCGTTGGCGCTCACCCGTCGACAAACGGTCTGTAGGCCATGACATAGCGCTGTCAGGAAAACCAAACCGGATCAAATAACCGGCTGCGATATCTGGCTCATCAAAGTGTGCCGCAACACTATCAGCCCACCACCCGCTTTCTGCAGGCACGTATATCACCAACCAGCGCCATTCATACGCCTCCATCGAATCACGAGATATATCGTCCAGAGATACGCGACCTTCACTTGGATCCA
>DGOK01000040.1:6322-7273 GCA_002389385.1 Rhodospirillaceae bacterium UBA4468
GTCTGCAATTGCGCGTAAAAACAATGACTTTCCAGCGCCAGAGGGGCCTCGGATCGACAGGCATTCACCTGCATTCATCTCAAGGTTCATCGGCTGCAAGTAAGAACGACAAAGCTGTTGAACAATAAACATGGCCCATCGTGGCCGAGGCTGAGGCTGTCGACAAGCCCGCCCCCATCAGATACCTATGTAAAATCAAACCAGTCTTAAGGAGCCGAGATGAGCAACCTTTCAGAATCGCAAGATTATACCGAGATCGTCCGTCCAGAATGGGCCGATTGCAATAATCATATGAATGTCGCGTTCTATGTCCTGATTTTTGATCACGGGACTGATGCGCTTCTTGAAAGCATAGGCATGAACCTTGCCCATCGCGAATCTACAGGCAGTTCAGTTTTTGTCGCCGAAGCGCACGTAACATACGATAACGAAGTCATGGTGGGCGAAACGGTTCGCATTCAATCCCAAGTCATAGATTATGATGAAAAGCGCCTTCATCTCATGCATCAAATGTTCAAAGCAGATGGTGAATTGGCCGCGACCAATGAGTTGATGATACTGCATGTCAACTTGAACACCAGAAAAGCATGTGCATTCCCAAAAAATATTTTGAGTGAGATTTCATCTATAGCGCTTATTGATGCGCCCAAACCAAAACCAAAACAAATAGGCCAGACAATCGCTATTCCTCGCCGATGAAAGATAAGTGATATATTTCACTTGGCCTACGCGCTTTGCTTTGCAAAAATAAAAGAAGACTACTGGAAGGCGATACCGTTGGAATACGCAGATAGTTCGGAACAGACATCAATATTTGCCGAAAAAGCGCTCGAAGAAATGCGCGCCCGAGGCCTTACCCAACATCCAAATAACTATACACTTGGGTATACGTTTGTATCGGCCGCAATACCGGATCTAACCCTCGCAATCACAAACCTTGATGAAAAACAA
>DGOK01000037.1 GCA_002389385.1 Rhodospirillaceae bacterium UBA4468
CGACCTCGTAATATGTGTATTTTCGACAAGAGCGCTGCTACTCATTAAGTCAATCGCGTCATTTTTCGAATTTTCTATAGTAACACCATGGATACGGACTGTGGACATATCAATATCAATTGCATCTGAGTTCGCATTTTGGAAGTGACTGTCCCTGATTGTCACATTTTTTGAATATACAATATGCATCATGTCATCATAGACGTGGTTATCCTTAAGATGAATATTTTCCAGCAAGATGTCTGACGTGTCGTGAATTGATAGCATTGCAATAAAGCGCTGAGCGCCGATGGCAGTACCGCTGCCGCCTTCCATAAATACGTGATGCAGTTGAGATTGTGCACTGTTTCCACCTGAAAGGGCTACAACCCCCCAATTATCACCCTTTTTTGCTGGACGAAAAATAATAGGTGCATCTGGCTTGCCTTCCATTTGAACGCTTGCTTTGAATAGGACACTCGTACCTTTGGCCATCTCTAGAATAGTTCCAGCAGCAATCCTCACCGGCACAGAGAAAACATGGTCTTCATTTATGTGGACTCGACCTGACAATTTCAGGTGCACTGGAAAGGCCTGTTCGAACACGGGTTGATTCAGGTGAATAGGTGTCACTGCATTTGATTGCTTTTGCTGTATTGCGTCGGCCCGCTGGCCATCTAGGGGATTTTCGATAGTGACTGATTTCGGACTAAGTGGCTTGTCCGAGAGGATTCTAAACCGAGTTGGGACTGGGATTAAATCATTGCGGTTAGAAGCAGGTTGCGTATTCGGTTGAACGCGATTAGCAACAAATGTGGCGACGATCTCGATGCCCTGATCTGTCAGTTTAAACGGAAGATCGATATCGTCTTTAGATAATACGCCATCTCCATCTTGGTCCCAGGATACTCTGTTCGGCAATTCAGAACTGAGACCGGACAACAAAATATTCGCAACAGGGCGAGTTCCATCTACAATAATTGAAAAGGTATTATCCCCTGCAATCCACGATGCTTTTGGTGGTCCAGTAAGCTCAGCAACTATCCATTTTTCTAATGTGCGCATATTTGACTGCATCGTCGCAACCAACTTGCTATGAGTATCAACTTGCCCGTCAACAATAGGCGAACCACCTAATACTGCTCTTCTCAATCGACTTGGATCGCGATCATATGATTCTATTAATTTAGGCTTGAGCGCATCCATTTCACGAATGGCTTCATCAAAAACATCTTGCTCTAAAAACTCCAAAATAAATCTATATTTTCGGAGTAAAAATTCACTAGACTGGTAAAAGGTGCGCGAAATTATGTGTGCTGCTTGATCTAGCTTGTAGTCATTTTGACCAACGTTAAAGCTTACTCCTGTATCGTGTGAAACAGGAAATACGATGCCTTTCCAAGGATCTGCAACGAGCCGTTGATTATGATAGCTAGAGTTATGCCAGCTTTGCGTAAGTGTTTGATAGGCACTGAAGCGCGCCCATTCTTTCAACGGGGCTAATTCTTTTAAACTATCATAGGCTTCACTCGAAGTATGAGCTTTTTGAGCCGTATCAAAAAGTAGCTTTAAATCAGACCTGTCTTCCTCGGGAATTTGATTAAAGACGGATGACTTTTCCCATAAGGCAGGATTGTTAAACAGAAATGGCTCAGAACCGTATAGACGCTCCTGGTTCTCCTGTTCTCCTTTGTACAGATTAACGGGCATGATTCCATGAGCGCGAAGAAAAGACTCATCAAGATCAGGCATTTCTATATAAACGCCATGATTGCGATCATTGATAAAGAGTTCCACCAATCGCACATCTGCTGCCAAAATCCCGATTTTACCTGCAATAAAATGTCCCAAATAAAGTTCCAGATTAGAGGCTTCACGTGGCTTAACGAAATTTACTGTTCTCGCGCCTTCCAGAAGATCAGATTTGCGTGTTTTAATCCGCCATGATTTTTTTTCATACGCCCAGTTAAAAGGGTTATCTCCTCTGAAACGCAGTTTTATTTTGTGCAGTTTCTCGTCTGGAAAAAGTAAATAACCACGCTGCCACTTTTTTATATTCTCGGGCAGGTGTTGCTCGAGCGATAAAAGCCCTTGCTGAGGCAAATAAATTCGGCGGATTGGTAGCCCAGCTTTTTTGGAAGAAATGTATGGTCTGAAGAGGCGTTCATACGCGCCTACTGCGTGATACTTTAAAAGATTAATTGGGTTGGTCGGTTGATAAAGCACGACATAACCAGCACGCCATTCGCTGTGTAACATTGCCAATGACCAAAGCAAAGCGCCACCAAGGGCGCAGGTCACCAACAGATATGAATGGAGTCTATAACGGCGAAAAAACGTCATACTTGCAACATCAATCACACACTTCTGGCAAAACAAGAGGCTCTCGCCGAACAGATAATCTTACAGCTATAGCATCCGCCATTCCAAAAACATCATTTTTATCGATGATCGACAGACCACTACCATTATTCCCTGTAACAATAATTCTTCGATCATCTATGACATAACCGTTTAACGGAATGATGTATAAATTGTCTAAGGTGATTGATTGAATTATGCCTGCATGGGCTATCTCAACGCCATCTATTCGAATAGAGACACCTGTAGCTGTTGATACAAACAATCGCATTTCTTTGACGTCAACCGGGGTTGCAAAAGGAAAGTTAAACCGAACTTTATCCTCAAACTTCAAGCCTTCATTCTTCGAAAAATAGGAAACGCCGTCTTTATCTACAATTTCAAGCAATAATCCACGCAAATGTGCGCCATAGAAAAAAGGATTGTAACTATAAGGATGAACATTGCCAGCCTGCGCAATTTTGTAACGAGCGCAATATTGGCGTGCCAAAGACGCGTCATTTAATCGTAGTGCCGCATTGATAGCCAAACGATAAGGTCTTTCATCTCCTGGAATTAACGCTACCGCACGTTCAACTGCTTTTATTGCCGCAGTTGGTTCCTTAGTTAATAAGGTACGGGCACGCCAAAGGTGTGCCATAAACAGCTTAGGGTAGTTGCCCGCTAAGCGATTAATAAACGGAAGTAACGCTAAATATTCTGAAGGAAACGTTGCCTGTTCAATTGCATAATTAGCGTTGTCCATAAGCCCAGGCAAGAATACGTCTTGGCCGCTAAACATATTGGCTGAAAAATCAAGCTGCCTATTCAGCCATACATTCATCCCAGAAAAATTTCGGTTTACAACATCTTTCCGCATCGCAAGCATATATGCAATCTTCGGTACTTCAGCTAATACCCTATACAAATTATGACGAATATTTGGAGAATAAAGGAGACTGCCAATTACTACAAAACTAATCAAAATCAACGCTAGTATGATGCTGAAAGCATATTTTTTCATTAAGAATCACTAATTTTAAAATAAGTAAAATGTCTGACCATTAAACTACTCCATTTCTTCTGTATTTTCAATCTAAGCTCGAAGGTAGGGCGAAGTTTATGGTGAAACATACACCTATCGGGTATCTGGACGCATAACGCAATTTAATAAGGAGGGAAATTTTTACTATTTTAAATCATTTCCATAGTCGATGGCACGATGCAATGTTTATCTCAAGACCTGAATTCAATAAGCAAGTGCAACTCAGCATGTCGTACTAGAGGTTAAACTGCGGTAGCATCATAACCTTTCGTTCCGGCAAGAATGAGAGGTACATATGAGACGCTACACACAGTTAACCCGAGATCAAAGATACCAGATACAGGCATTAAAGAAAGCAGGACTGAACCAGACAGAGACAGCAAAAATTGTGGGTGTTCATAAGTCTACGATCAGCCGTGAGTTCAAACGTAATACGGGCTTGCGTGGATATCGACCGAAGCAAGCTCATAGGTTGTCTGTTGTGCGTTGTCAGGGGAAGCTTCAACCCCGTATCAATATTTAGAATTGGTCTCTGGTCTCGTGCCTACTTCGAGAGGAATGGAGCCCTGAGCAGATCAGTCTCTGGCTTGCGGCTGAGGACAGCCTTAAGATTAGCCATGAGTGGATTTATCAATACGTCCTCCAGGACAAAGCAAAGGGTGGAACTCTTTATCGTCACCTGCGTTGTCAGAAACAACGACGCAAACAATATGGTAGTTACAGTCGCCGGGGCCAATTGATCAACCGTATTAGCATTGATGAGCGCCCAGTGATTGTTGATACACGGTCTCGCCTGGGGGATTGGGAGCTTGATACCATTATTGGAAAAGCGCACAAGCAAGCTATCGTCTCTTTGACTGAGCGAAAATCACGATTGACCCTTATTCGTAAAGTCGATTGGAAGACGGCTGATAATGTCGCAGAGGCCATTATTAATTTACTCAAGCCGATTTCCTGCCGGGTACATACCATGACTTCAGATAATGGCAAGGAGTTCGCAAGGCATGAAACGATAGCCAAGGCACTCAAGGCGAAATTCTACTTTGCTCATCCTTATGCTTCATGGCAGCGCGGATTGAATGAGAATACGAATGGTCTTATCCGACAGTACTTCCCAAAGGATTGTGACTTTACCATGATAACTGAAAAGCAGATTAATCTTGTCATGGATAGATTGAACAACCGCCCCCGGAAATGTCTTGGCATAAAAACTCCCAATCAGGTATTCTTTGGAATTGATCCACCTGTTGCACTAGCTACTTGAATCCGCGTTATTAATGAAGGTGGACCTCACGAAGTTAAAATTACAGATGCCAGCTTTAAGCGATTAGTGATCCATGATTTTGGATTGGAAACGCGTAACGGCATGAACATTGATGTTGAATCGAATCGAGATAATTTCGAAGAAGCCTTTGCGCGGGTTTGGCATGGTGATGCTGAAAGTGATGGCTTCAATGCGTTGGTTGTTGGTGCCGGATTGGCATGGCGTGAAATTGTCATTCTCCGTGCGTATTGTAAGTACCTTCGCCAGGTTGGCATTACGTACTCTCAAACATACATGGAGCAAACGTTAGCAAAGCACTCGGCTTTCGCGAGGTTGCTTGTTGATATATTTGAAATCAAATTTGATCCTGCGGCGGCGAAGAAAAAGAAAACACCAAGTGTGGAAAAAATTCGAAAAAAATATATGGAAAAACTGGAAGATGTTGCAAGTGCAGATGAAGACCGCATTCTACGTCGGTTTATCAATTTGCTCGATGTGACTAATCGAACAAACTACTTTCAGCCCACCGATGAAGGTGAATTGAAATCATACGTATCCTTTAAAATTGACTCACAAGCAGTGGAAGAAATGCCATTGCCTCAACCGTTCCGTGAAATCTGGGTGTATAGCCCGCGTGTCGAAGGTGTTCACTTGCGCTTCGGTTATGTGGCACGCGGTGGATTGCGTTGGTCAGATCGTCCAGAAGATTTCCGAACGGAAATTCTTGGCCTTGTGAAGGCGCAGCAAATTAAAAACGCCGTTATTGTTCCTGTTGGATCAAAAGGTGGTTTTGTATGTAAGCAGCCGCCGGCGGATAATAGCCGAGATGCTTTCATGGACGAGGGTATTGCTTGCTATAAAATATTCTTGTCGGGCTTGCTCGATATTACCGATAACATTTCTGGCAACCGGATCACCCAGCGTAAAAATATTGTCAGACATGACGATGACGATCCTTACCTCGTGGTTGCAGCAGACAAAGGTACGGCGACGTTCTCAGACATCGCAAACTCAGTCTCGATTGATTATGGGCATTGGCTTGGGGATGCGTTCGCATCTGGTGGCAGCCAAGGATATGACCATAAAAAAATGGGTATTACCGCGCGCGGCGGATGGGAGTCGGTAAAGCGTCATTTCCGTGAAATGGATATCGATACGCAGTCTGAAGATTTCACCTGCGTTGGCGTGGGAGACATGTCTGGTGATGTGTTTGGCAACGGGATGTTGCTGTCGAAGCATATCAAACTGTTGGCTGCATTTAACCATATGCATATCTTTGTTGATCCAGACCCAGACCCTGGCGTCACATGGACTGAACGCAAGCGCCTCTTTGATATGGGCCGGTCTTCATGGTCTGACTATGACAAGAAGAAGCTCTCCAAAGGTGGCGAAATCTTTGAGCGCAGTGCAAAATCACTGAAGCTGAATAAAGAAATCAAAGCCTTGTTTAGTTTTCAGACGGACACAGTCACGCCAAATGAATTACTCAAAGCGATCCTTAAACACAATGCTGATCTTTTGTGGTTTGGTGGTATCGGCACGTACATCAAAGCCGGGCACGAATCTGCAGCTGATGTTGGTGACCGTGCGAATGATGCAATACGAATTAATGGTGACAACGTTGGTGCCAAGGTTATTGGTGAAGGTGCAAACCTGGGCGCGACACAGTTGGGCCGGATTGAATTTGCCGCGGCTGGTGGCCGACTAAACACAGACTCAATCGATAACTCTGCGGGTGTGGATTCTTCAGACCACGAGGTCAACATCAAGATTTTACTTGGCCAGGTGACACAGGCAGGTGGTCTGGCCGAACCGGCGCGCAATAAACTTTTGGCGCGGATGAGGGATGAAGTTGCCGGATTGGTTTTGCGTCACAACTACGATCAAAGCCAAGCGATTACATTGATTGAATCGCGCGGCCTTCATGCCTCGGACAATCAGCATCGCTTAATGAAAATGCTGGAACGCTCAAATCGTTTGAACCGCAGCGTAGAATTCCTGCCAGATGACGAAGTCATGATTGAACGCGCACAAGCCAATCATGGTCTATACCGTCCAGAACTTGCGGTGCTGCTCTCATACGCAAAACTGTGGACGTACGATGAGATTTTGGCGACTAATCTGCCAGATGACCCTTACTTGTTTGAAGATCTCGTTGAATATTTCCCAACGGCGCTCCGTGATAAATATCGTGATGATATTGCCAAGCACCGTTTGCGTCGTGAGATCGTTGCAACGCGCTTGACCAACAACATGATCAATCGGATGGGCGGAAGCTTCGTCAACGAAGTTCGTGAAAAGACCGGCAAAGATGTTGGTGATATTGCTCGGGCCTGGTTCATCGCGCACGAGATCTTTGATATGCCAAAGTTATGGGCTGAGATCGAAGCGCTGGATAATAAAGTGCCGGCGAGCACGCAAACGGACATGATGATGGATACGCAGCATCTACTCGAATGGGTGACGCTTTGGTTCTTGAGGCATGGGGAAAAAGATCTGGATATCGGCGCTAACTGTAGCATGTTCTCAAAGAGTATGCAGACCTTGGCACAGAATTTATCTTCAACATTGCCGCGTCATTACGTCATAGATATGAAGAAACGTGGTGCGCCATATATTGAACAAGGCGTGCCTGAGGGACTGGCTCTTCGTGTTGCCAATCTTGTAAACCTTTATTCTGGTTGCGATATCGTTCGTCTGGCGATCAGACGGAAGATGGATGTTTTGAATGTCGCAAAAGGATACTTTGCGATTGGAACACGCTTTAAGATGGGTCGTTTACGTGCTGCGGCTGAAGGTCTTGATTCTGATAGCCATTGGCAACAGCTTGCGATCGCGGCGTTGGTCGAAGAAATCTATAGTCATCAGTTGCACCTCACAGAAAAGGTTCTTGATACGGCTAAGAAAGGGAAATCGTCGACGCAGGCTGTTGAAGACTGGATAGATGAGAATCCTTCCTTGGTTGGGCCAACGGAACAAATGTTGTCGGAGCTCTGGAATGTTGAGGTGAATGACCTTGCCATGATCGCGGTCGCAAGCCGTCAATTACGAACGATGGTTGATGTCGCTGGATAGTCAACCATCGACACGATTGGGCGTTGCGGGGTGGTGCCTTTACGATTGGGCGAACTCAGCATTTCCAACCGTCATCATCACGTTTGTTTTTGCGGCGTACTTTACCAAAGGCGTTGCAGCCGATGAGGTGACAGGAACCGCCTTGTGGGGTCAGGCAATCGGTTGGTCTGCTTTGGTTGTTGCGGTGATGGGGCCAATCGTTGGTGCAATTTCAGATCATACGGGGCGTCGCAAGCCGTGGCTTTTCGCCTCAACATTGGGATGTTCGATTGCATGCGGTTTCCTATGGACGATTATTCCAGATGAAAACATGGTGCTTCGCGCGTTAATCCTTATTGGTGCTGCCAATATTGCCTTTGAGCTTGGCATGGTTTTCTACAATGCGATGCTGGCTGACCTGGTATCTTCTGATCGTATCGGGCGAGTTTCTGGTTGGGGCTGGGGGACAGGGTATGCAGGGGGGCTGATATGCCTCGTTCTTGTGCTTGTTCTGTTTGTTCAGACGGAAACGCCCCTATTTGATCTAAATAAAGATGCTGCCGAGCATTTACGTGCCGTTGGGCCTTTCGTTGCAATTTGGATGGTGCTTTTTGCGGCGCCGATTTTCCTGTTCACCAAAGATCGTCCCGCAACCGGGATTGGTAAGGGTGAAGCTGTGCGACGCGGGTTCAAGGAGCTTGTTCAGACGATAAAAAATGCCCGGCAACATGGGACGACCTTCAAGTTCCTGATAGCACGAATGATCTATACCGATGGATTGAACACGCTGTTTGCGTTCGGCGGTATTTACGCTGCTGGGACGTTTGGGATGAGTTTTGCGGATCTAATCAAGTTTGGGATTGGCTTAAATGTGACGGCAGGAATAGGCGCATTTGGGTTTGCCTGGCTTGACGATAGCTGGGGGTCCAAGAAAGTCATTTTGGTTTCACTGACGGTACTGACCTTCCTCAGCCTTGGCATGCTCATCGTTACGGACATTTTTCATTTTTGGGTGATTGGCTTATCGCTAGGAATCTTTATTGGGCCGGCACAATCTGCAAGCCGCTCAATGATGGCGCATTTAGCACCGCCAGAAATTCGAACTGAAATGTTTGGCTTGTATGCGCTGTCCGGTAAAGCGACGGCGTTTATGGGGCCGATGCTCGTCGGTGGACTGACACTCATGGCAGACAGCCAGCGGGTTGGGATGTCCGCTATCCTGGCGTTCTTTATTGTTGGTGGGGTGATGTTGCTGATGGTGCCAGAACGGCGAGCAACAGTTGCCTGAGCGCGGCAAAGGAGATATAGCAAGGTTATGACATTTCCAGACAAACCTTACGGCTCAATTGGCGATTTTGTTGATGCCTACGCAGATCAAACGGCACGCGCATTTGTGTCCATTGATCGCGAAAAAATGGCCGCTGCGGCAGACTGTTTAAATACAGCTTACCAGGGCGGCCAGATTGTTTACGTATGTGGAAATGGGGGGTCGGCGGCGATCTCAAATCATTTCCATTGTGACCACCTTAAAGGTGTTCAAACGGATACGGCGATCAAGCCCAGAGTGGTCTCGTTATCTTCGACAGTTGAAACGCTTACAGCGATCGCAAATGATATTTCTTACGACGATGTTTTTTCATATCAATTAAAAACGATGGCCAAACCAGGCGATGTGCTTATTACAGTTTCATCGTCAGGGGATAGCGAAAACATCGTTAAAGCTGCAACGTGGGCTAAGAATAATAACGTTAGAGTTATTTCCTTCACCGGATTTTCTGGAGGGCGATCGGCTGACCTCGCAGATATAAACTTGCATGTTGAAGGCGATAATTACGGCGTCATTGAAGACGCACACCAATCAATTATGCATATCCTCGCACAGTATTTACGTCTTGCTGCTATGCCGGCTAATCTTATCGACGAGCGAAAATTCTAAAATCACTAATAATGGTTTAATGCCGGAAATGCCGCATGCCGGTAAAGACCATGGCGAGACCTTTTTCATCTGCCGCAGCAATCACTTCTTCGTCACGCATACTCCCACCCGGTTGAATAATGGCCGTCGTCCCTGCATCTGCAGCTGCGATTAAACCGTCCGCGAATGGGAAAAATGCGTCTGAAGCGACGACCGATCCAATTGCCCAGCTTATTGTATCGCCTGCAACGCGTGCTGCGTCGGCCGCTTTCCATGCGGCGATCCGCGATGAGTTTACGCGGCTCATTTGACCTGCGCCGACGCCGACAGTTGCGCTATCTTTGACATAGATGATGGCGTTTGATTTCACGTGCTTACAAACGGTAAACGCAAAGATAAGATCGTTCATCTCGGCATCGCTAGGTGCACGCTTGGTCACGACTTTTAATTCATCTGTTGTGAGTGCAGCGTCGCGCGTTTGTAGGAGATACCCACCTGCCAATGAACGCACGGTCATGCCGGTTGCGTTTGGATTTGGCAGAGCCCCGGTCTCAAGCACGCGGAGATTTTTTTTGGCTGCGAAAATGGCTTTTGCTTCATCAGAAATCTCAGGGGCAATGATAACTTCGGCAAACAGGTCTGCAATTTCTTTCGCTGTGGCACCATCAAGGCGTTGATTAAAAGCAATAATACCGCCAAATGCACTTTCAGTATCGCAGGCAAATGCGCGTTTATACGCTGTTGTTAAGTCGTCCGCGACCGCGACACCGCAAGGGTTCGCATGCTTAACAATCACACATGCTGGGCGCTCAGAAAACTCGGCAACTAATTCATAAGCTGCATCCGTATCATTCAAATTGTTAAAGCTAAGCTCTTTACCCTGTAGCTGAGTAGCAGTGGCAACGCCGGGGCGGTTTTCTGCTGAGGTATAAAATGCAGCTTGCTGATGCGGGTTCTCACCATATCGAAGGACCTGACGAAGTTCACCGGACATGACTTTGCGTGCTGGGAATGTCTCGCCCAATTCGCCAGCAAACCAGTCCGAAATCGCAGCGTCATAACTTCCAGTACGGGCATAGGCCTTTGCTGCCAGCCGGGTTCTAAATTGTGCCGTGGTCGCACCATTATTTGTCGACATTTCATCAACCAATTGGGCGTAGTCATCAGGATCAACAACAACAGTGACGAAGGCATGGTTTTTAGATGCAGCACGGATCATTGCGGGCCCACCAATATCGATATTCTCAATACATGTATCGAAGTCTGCACCCTTAGCGACAGTTTCTTCAAACGGGTAGAGATTTACGACCAGCAAGTCGATGGGTGCAATGTCATGCTCGTGCATGGCAGCTTCATGCTCGGCGTTACCGCGCACTGCCAAAAGGCCGCCATGAATTTTTGGCTGTAAGGTTTTGACACGGCCATCCATAATTTCTGGAAACCCGGTAAAATCGCTGACTTCTGTGACAGGCACACCGGCATCTCGAAGGGCCTTTGCGGAACCGCCAGTTGACAGAATTTCAACGTCAGCCACGGCAAGTGTCTGACCAAGTTCTACCAAACCAGTCTTGTCAGAAACACTAACAAGGGCGCGTTTAATTTTTGCGTCACTCATGGTCGGCTCATTTCCTTTTTTGAACAATTCATTAGCGGCTAATTGCTACCTTCATTTGAATACTCTGGGATCACATCTTTGATTAAGCGGCGTACGTTTGTATCGTCGCCTGCAACAGCAGCTTTCAATAAGGGTGCCAGCTGGCGGTTTAACGCCTCTATGGCAACAACACGTGGAGCAGCTAATAGCAGGCCATCATGGGCTGTTTCAACGGTTGTTTCCCCGTCGTAGAAAACTTCTTCAAATAATTTTTCACCCGATCGTGTCCCGGTGAATTGAATGGCGATATCTCGGTCTGGCTCTTTGCCGGAAAGGCGGATCATTTGCTTTGCTAGATCCACAATTTTTATAGGCTCACCCATATCCAAAACAAAAATACGACCTGCAGTTTTATCACCTTGGACCCCAACAACAGAGGCTTCCAAAACCAACTCTACGGCTTCGCGTATCGTCATAAAATAACGCGTCATATCCGGATGGGTAACTGTTAATGGTCCACCGTTCTCGAGTTGCCTTTGGAATAACGGCACGACGCTTCCGGTCGATCCAAGCACGTTACCAAATCGCACAGTGACATACCGACACCCTTTCCCATCACTTGCCAAATCAAGCGCCTGACAATACATCTCTGCAGCACGTTTGGTTGCACCCATAATGCTGGTCGGATTGATCGCCTTGTCGGTTGAGATTTGAACCATCATCTTAACGTTGCTTTTGGCACATGCGTCAGCAACGTTAATGGTTCCAGCAATATTTGTGCGTGCACCTTCCGCTGGGTTGTCTTCAACTAAAGGCACGTGCTTTAACGCGGCTGCATGAAAAACCAGATCGGGTTTTAGGTTATCGATAGTATCAAGAATTCGATCCCGGTCCCGAACATCCACAATGATGGCGCGTCGCTTAAGCTCAGGTTGTAGGTTAGAGATTTCTTGATCGATTGTATAAAGTGCAAACTCGTTATTCTCTATTAAACTCAGTGACATCGGAGAAAACGTTGCAACTTGTCGGGTGAGTTCTGCGCCGATACTTCCCCCTGCACCCGTTACCACGATATTTTTGTTGGTAATCAGGGCCTTCATGGCATCGCGGTCTAGCGGTGTCTGCGGGCGGCCCAACAGATCTTCGATGGCAACAGGTTTGATTTCCATCTCGTCTTGGCCGGGATTTTGGAAATCTGTTAGACGAGGAATGCGCGCGAGCGTGATGCCCAATGCTGCCGCGCGCTCTAATAAGTCGCGTACAGGCGCGCCTTTTATCTCGTCCTTGCTCAGTATGAGGCGTTGCGGTGCGAGCCCTTTTGACTTCAGATTGACAAATGTTTTTTCAAGGTCTTCGATCGTACCGATTACGTCGACACCGCGAATTGTACGGCCGACCCGCTCTGAGTGTTCAGACAAGATACCAACAACGGTATAGCCGCTATCGCCAGTCTGCCTAAGGCCGCGGAGGAATTGATCGGCGCCGTCTGATGCACCAATCACTAGGACAGGTACTCGATTGCTGTTACTCGTCATTGAAAGATCGATACGCTGGTCTTTCCAGAACCGATAAATGAACCGTGGCCCACCGAGCAGCGCCATAAGTATAAACCAATTAATGAAAGGTACTGAGCGAGGCACGGCATCCATGCGTGACCAGACAAACATCACAAGCAGAAAAAGCAGCATCGAAATAGTCGCGGCGCGGGTGATTGCCATTAAATCATCCAAGGATGCATAACGCCAAACACCACGGTAAAGACCAGATAGCCAGAATATGATGCCACCTATGAGGGCCATGACAATGGCACCCTCTAAAAGGAGTTCGAAACTAACCTTGTAATCGGCGGCGCCAACACGGAGATACATGGCGACGATGAAAGAGAACCCCGCCACGATAATATCATGCGCAAAGGCAACTAGACCTCGACCAGAAATGCGGTGTACCCACTTCACGCTCGTTATTTCCTATCTTTCGTCGATGGATTGTCCGCGTTTGCGCTCAGACTTAATCCTTCTGACATGTTATAGGGCGGGAACCAGCTGGCGTCACGGCGGAACGGTGCTGTATCGACCTCTAAATTCTCGGTTAAGCGCGCGATAGTATTGCTGCGGCCCGTCAACATTCCAGCCATGCACAAGATCCATAAAGGCATTGGGAAAAGCCGCGTGGGTGATGCGAAAGCCTGGCCAGTTAATCGAAAAAGCTCAGGCGTAGAGACAGACTGATCATCAGCTATGAAATATGGGGTAGACGAAAGGCCTTCTGACACGGTGGCATGGCAAAGCGCATCCGTCAAATTACCAATAAATACCATGTGACGGCGATTTTGGATGGATGCCAATGGCAAGGGTATGCCTTTTTTAACAGCATTGATGACGGACTTGAAATTACCAACAGGTGGCCAGCCGTATACAAATGTTGCTCGGAGTATGGCTAAGTTACAGGTTCTTTCGCACGCCATATCTTGTAAGGCTTGCTCGGCGTCTCGTTTTGAGCGGCCATAAGCATCTTCAGGCCCAGGGCTGTTTTCAAGAGTGAGGGGCGTGTCGTTGGAGCGCTCTCCAGCAGCCTTCACACTGCTTAGAAAAACAAACCGTTTTACGTCTGCTCTATCAGCGGCCTCGAATAATCTCTCGCTACCAATGACGTTTACATCATGGAATGATGCATCGTCGTCCGTATCATTCATTCTATGAACGTGGCCAGCCAGATGGATGAGAACATCCAGTCCCGCCAATATGGCAATGAGGTTTTGGATATTAACGTGACGATTGAGGCTTGGTATTTCGACAATGGAACACGTTGTTAAGCTTGGCATTGAGGCTTTGTTGCGAACCAATGCCATAACATCGTGCCCTGCCTTATCTAATTTTTGAATTAGATGTTTGCCTACAAATCCATTTGCGCCTGTCACGCCGACTTTCATGATTGAACGCTATCCTGGGGTTTAATCCGTGCAACAGTTTGACTATCCCCGTTAATAACAGCTTGCAGGACCTCGATCATATGTCTGGCTTGAGTTTCTCGGCTATAACGGGGTGCTGCTGCAGCGCTATGTTTCGACATTTCATCACGCAATGCCGCATCATCTGCAAACCTAAGAGCGCTTTCAGCAAGGGCTTTGGGATCTTCGGCGTTCACAACTAAGCCGGCTTTTGCATCTGAAACAATGCGA
>DGOK01000072.1 GCA_002389385.1 Rhodospirillaceae bacterium UBA4468
CCGGGCCTGGCATCGTATCAACCCTTGGCCTGATAGCATTCCCGGCCTTATCCGCATCAAAAGAAAACACCTCATCGCGCCACTTTCAAATGGCTCGTTAACACTGCTGGCAAATATGGCCAAACGTGCAGGCATTCCTTGGGATTTCGTTTTTTCGAGCGATATGCATAAGGCCTATAAGCGAGATCCAAAAGTCTATCAAAATGCCATTGCCCTGCTTGGCATGGAACCTCATGAGGTAATGATGGGTGCCGCACATAACGATGACCTTGAGGCTGCGCGCGAACAAGGCATGCGAACGGGCTACATCAACCGCCCGACAGAATATGGCGTCGATCAAACCAAAGACTTCGAAGCCGAAACCGATTGGGACATCATTGCTGATAGCGCTGAAGGTCTTGCCGAAGCCTTGGGCTGCTAGGTAAATGAGCACAGCTCCATTCACCCTTTTGGGTATTGATCACGTTGTGATCCGGGCGCGTGACATCAAAACCATGATGTCGTTTTATCTCGACGTCCTCAATTGCGAGATTTAACGCGAAGTCCCGGACATCGGCCTTTATCAACTCCGTGCCGGGCGTGCGCTTTTTGATCTGGTCGATATGAACAGCACGTTGGGTGCGGAGGGTGGCGCACCGCCAGGGGCAGAAGCCCATAATATGGATCATTTGTGCCTTCGGATTGAACCTTGGAAACCAGAAGCGATCTTTGCACAGCTTAAAGAACACGATGTAGAGGCAAGCCCTGTCAAACCTCGAAATGGTGCTGAAGGCGAAGGTCCATCTATTTATCTGGATGATCCCGAGGGTAACCGCATAGAAATCAAAGGCCCTGCGGCAGCTTCGTGATTAGGTAAACGTCGGTCGAACTTATACGGCGTACTTTAGCAACAGTCTTAGTCCCAGATTGAAACTGAGAGGAGGTTGGATCAGAGCTTTCAATTGTACGATTATTTCTTGTAGCGGCGACATCGACTATAATTTAGATATCCGCATTTTCAGCAAGCGGCGACTTAAAAGCATCATCTAACTCAGCGGCTTGAAGCTCAAACGGTAGATCATTTTCTATTGCAATCAGAAATTCAATTTGTCCTTGTTCAAGCAAGGTTCGGCTAGTCACCTCTATAACAGCCACTTTCGCATCAGTTATTTCTGTAATTTTGAATCCAGCATTCTTGGCCGCTGATATTGCAGCCATTATCGTGGCAAAATCGGGCGGCGTTCCTTCGTCAATAACCTTTCTAAAGTACAAGTTCGCAATTTCAACTTTTGAATTAGTGCCTATCCAACGATCATATTTTTTTGAAAATTCAGAGAGCTGCTCGGGATCGAGGGGGCGATTTTCTCTCTCAATAAATCTGGGTTCTTAGCCAAAAAATCAGATAAACCTTCCTTGATCGGATACACTTCGAAAAAAGGTTTAGAGTTACTGACATCAAAGTTGGCAAACTGGCCGCTTGTAGATTGCCTAATCTGTCCAAGAAGGTTTTTATTCTTGCTTGCTAACTTTTTATAAATTTCAGGAAGTCGAGTTTTATCATCAAATATTAAGAACGCCTGATAAGCCCCTAGAGCGTCTTTAGATGAATTTAAGGCCTGTTCCACTTGAGGCCAACTCGCGTAACTAACTGGCCACGTTTCGATTTGATCTATTTTTCTTTCCGCATCTGCGACTGTAGCTAGATTTTGGTCATTTACGGCCTTAATAAAGGCAGCAATCGCCTTTTCTGCATCACTAAGTTCCCCTGAGGTTGGTTTTTTTAAGAGCCTCTTCTTCTTTAGGCTCAAAAAACTCTCTCTAGTCTCGGTAGATATAATTTGCACGCGTTAGGTTGTTGAGCGCGAGCATCTCCTGAAGGTGGTCGGCGGGTGTGTAGAAATAATTATATGTAGCTTCACCACTACCTATTGTTTGGCACGCCCCAAGAAAAAGGTATGAAGACAGGATCAAGACTAGTGAATAAAATCGCATCAGGCACCTCACGCAGTTTTTCTTTTAAAATTACATCTTTAAGCCGTAATTACAATCTGCCGCAATTAAAATAAATTCTATCTCAAGTGCCGCGCAGTCAACGTTTTTTTATAGACAATCCCCCGGCAGCTTCATCCGAACCGCCGCCCCCTCAATTTCATATTCAGCGTATCGACCGCCACTGCATTGCGGACAATCCAAGGCTAATCCATTGGCTATGATCTTAGCACCAATACCAGACACCTTGCCAAAGCGAAACCATCCAAGCCATAAATAGGTATGGATGTTTTCTTCAAACATATAGCCCTGATTATCATTGCAACCAGCCTCGCTACACCTGCACTGGCTGAACCACCTATCCTGACAGGCACTGTCACCCATATCCGTGACGGAGACACCATCGAAGTGGGCAAGATACCAATTAGGTTGAATGGCGTGTCAGCCCCTGAGTTGAAAGAACCACTGGAGCCACAGTCAAAACAGTTCATGCGTAATCTGGTGAACGGCAAGCACGTGCGCTGTGAACTCACAGGCGCGAAGACCTATGACCGTTTCGTCGGCACTTGTTATCTTGATGGTGAAGATATCGGCATTGCTGTTATCGCCGCTGGGCGGGCGCTGGACTGTCCGCGTTACTCAGGCGGTCGTTACGCCGAGTTTGAGTTAGCGGCTGCGCGTGAGTTGATTAAGCTGCCTAATTACTGCCGACAATCATAATCCCATAAGAGTATAGAGACGTCACTCTTTTTGGCGTGACCCGCGCATCATTAGTATTGGCACCATCCCCATCATCGTGACGAGGGCTAGTATTGCAAATGACATTGTATATGTCGCTGTGACTTCATGAATGGCTGAGAACACCAATGGCCCCATCATGACGCCAATAAAGGTCGGCACCAGCACGCCGCCTGTGGCGCTGCTAATTTTACCTTCGGGTGCCAGGCGACCGATCTCGGCCATGAATACGCCGTTCCAGCCAACTGCTGACATACCGAACAGAAACAGTATCCCGAACACCGCAACCAAAGGCATGCTATCCGACAAGAACGCTGTGGCGACAGCGGCGACAACAGAAAGAGATTGCGCGAACAAGAGTGTTTTACGCCCATCGCCGTTACGGTCTGCAATCACGCCCCAGCCCAATCGTCC
>DGOK01000126.1 GCA_002389385.1 Rhodospirillaceae bacterium UBA4468
CATGCCGTATGGCCATATCGGCTTCCCGACGCTCAAGAACGGCGTTTCTCTCTTCTCCAACAAAGTCCAAACGAATATCTGGATTATCAGACAAGAAAGCGGCTGCATGACGATTTAGAAAACCAGTAATAAATGTCGATACAGCCGATATGCGTACAGATTGCCGATCATCTGGGCGTTCTGTATCAATGTCACTCTCAAGTTCTGCTGTCAGCGTTTCTATTTTTTCAGCGCGTTGAGCGACACGGCGACCAGATTCCGTCATAACAATGCCTGATTCTGATAACTCAAAAAGCTTCACGCCCAGATCAAGCTCCAGCGCATGAATGCGGCGGCTGACAGTACTTTGGTGAACATGGAGAGCGTTCGCAGCCGCGATCATTGTTGGATGGCGGGCAAGGGCCAGAGCAAACCTGAGGTCATCCCAAGACATTCGTTCAATATTCATAAGACAGATAATATTCGAGATTGCAAAAATGCAATGCAGTTTCGCAAGCTTGTGTGTTGTGTGAATAAGGAACAGTGCGCATTCTTAAGCTAAAAGACGTTCCAAATAGATTTGTGAGGACCTTTGAAATGGAAACAACATTACGCAACGCGGAGACGCGGCGACATGTGCAAGGTGAGTTACTCTTCGCACTCGAAGGCGGAGAAGCCCCAACGATCACTGTACCGCTTGATGACAGGGGGACGGTCCGTCGTGGCGGCCTTGATGTTCGCTCGGTACTTATCGCCGATGGCCGCTTCGCAGCATCATCATTCTCGCTTGATAAAGAGGGTTTTGCTTTCATCAATGGACCCAGTGCCGTGACAAACTTCGAAGATACGGTAGAGGTAGAGCAAAATTACTATCCCGAAATTCGCGATTTGGTGGCCCGTTCACTTGGTGCAAGTGAAGTCGAAATCTTTGATCATACAATACGTGTTACAGATCCGGAAACGAGTTATCGCCGCCCGGCAAGTCATGCGCATAATGATTATACTGAGGCATCAGGCCCTGGCCGTCTTGCGGATATGATAGGTGAGGCTCGGGCCAACGAATGGATGGATGACCGTATTGTCCAGGTCAACGTATGGCGGCCCATTTCTGAACCTGTTCAGCAAATGCCCCTCGCACTCTTGGATGCTTCAAGTATTGATAATGCTGATTTGGTTGAAACAAGTATTATTAATGAACGACAAGGTGGACGTATTGGTAAAATCTACAGTGTGATGCACCGCGAGGGACAGAGTTGGTTCTATTTCCCTGAAATGAAGATGTCTGAAGCGATCATGATTAAAGGCTTTGATAGCTTGAAAGACGGCCGCGCTCGCTTCACCCCGCATTCTGCCTTTGAAGATCCTCATACGCCAGAAGGGGCGGCACCCAGGCGCTCGATCGAGGTCCGAACATTTGCCCGCGTTCCGGCATAATTTAAGCGAGGAAATACCTGATGAATGATGCCAAGAATGTTACAGGAAGTTGCTTATGCGGTGTCGTGAAGTTCAATGTAAAGAAGTTCACCCGCCCAGTGACTGCCTGCCATTGTCAGCAGTGCCGTAAAATATCGGGTAACTTTGTTGCAGCCACCAGAAGCAAAAACACAGAACTTGAGATGATTTCTGACGAGACGTTGTCTTGGTACCGATCATCAGAAGAAGCTGAACGCGGATTTTTTCGTGTGTGCGGTGGAAATTTGTTTTGGCGCGAAATTGGCTCTGATGCGACATCAATAATGGCAGGCCCTTTGGATGGCCCAACAGGCTTGGTTACATCTGCGCACATCTATGACGAAGATGCGGGAGACTACTATGAACTTAATGATGATTTCCCCAGGTTTCTGCAAGGCGATTAAGACTACAAAATTAAGGCGCCATACAGTTGCGCAATGAAGTTACGAGCCTTGTCATGAGTTCTGCATAAAGTTTTGCGCCAGGCGTTAGGTCGCCCCCTAATGGGTCAAGCGTGCCTTCTTGTGCTGTTGATCCTTCGATCAGCAAGGCGGTGTAGCGTTTGGGGTATTGGGGCTCGCGAAAAACGCAACGGATATTGTGTTCCTTAATGGTGTGGCGGATTTTTCGTAATTGCGCGGGGCCGGGACGATGCTCGGGTGTTACCTACAAGGCGATAAGTGGCTTTAGTCCAAAATGCTCCGTAAATTGGCTGTATGCATCATGCAGAACCACGGCTTGTTCGCCTCGTATTGGGTCCACAACGCTTTTGAGTTCTGTTTCTAAAGCAGTCAGTGTCGCGAGTGCGGTTTCTTTATTTGTGTTAATCCGCTGACACTGGGCCGGGAGTGTTTCTGTTAACGCTGTGGCGATGAGTTCAAGCGCTTGCTTGGCTCGTGCGGGACTTAACCAGAAATGCTGATCAGGTCCATCATGGTGGTGTTCATGGGTGTGCTTATGCTCTTTTTCTGCATGCGCGACTTTAGATGCATCAGATGGGGCCATGGCGTAATCATGAGGGGATGCAAAACCTTTAACAATTAAGTCTGGTTCGGCAATCCCTTCCAAAACCATAGCCACCAACGAATGAATAGGTGGGATCGTAGCGACGACTCGCGGTGTCTTGGCGTGTGCAGCAAGTGGCAAAGCGCACAGAATGATTGCGAGCATAAGGGGGTGGAAAATTTTTCTTAGCACAGTGAGCTCTTTTATATTGAGATGAGAGAGATAATTTTGTAATAATATAACATTATGAAAATTGCCAAGCAAACTGAAATCACGTCACGTGCTCCATTGTTGTCTGCGCGTGGGCTCGGGGTTCGAGCCTCATCAAGATGGTTGATTGAGAACGTTGACCTCAAGGTTCACCGCGGCGAAATCGTCACGCTTATTGGCCCTAATGGGAGTGGGAAAAGCACAACAGTGCGGGCTTTGCTGGGTCTCATTAAAAGTGATGCGGGTGAGATTACGCGGACGAATGATCTGCGCGTTGGCTACGTTCCACAAAAACTTACCATTGATTGGACAATGCCTCTCAAGGTTCGCCGGTTTATGACGATCACGGGCCGTCATTCTGTCACGTCTATTGATGCTGCGCTCGATGAAGTCGGGATTCTGGTACTGGCCAAAAATGATATTCAATCGTTATCAGGCGGCGAGTTTCAACGACTGTTACTTGCACGCGCGATGATCGGTCAACCGCAATTGCTGGTCTTGGATGAACCTGTTCAAGGGGTGGATGCACAAGGTGAAATTGCGCTTTATGAATTGATTGGTGATCTTCGCCGGCGTCATGACTGCGGGATCTTACTTGTTTCACATGACTTGCACATTGTGATGGCTGAGACGGATACGGTCGTATGTTTGAACGGCCATGTTTGTTGTTCAGGAAGTCCCCGGTCAGTGGCTGAAAGCCCGGAGTATCGTGACCTCTTTGGTGCGAGGGCAGCTGAAGCCTTGGCGGTTTATCATCATCACCATGACCACAAGCATTTGCCAGATGGCTCGGTCGTCCAGGCTAACGGTCACGATGATCACTCTGCTTGCACACATCCAGAAACAAATAAAAAAAAGCCTTCACACCATGGATGATTTTCTGTTCCGTGCGCTGCTTGCGGGTGCTGGCGTCGCTCTGATTGCTGGACCGCTTGGGTGTTTTATCGTGTGGCGCAGAATGGCTTACTTCGGCGATACAATGGCGCATTCTGCATTGTTGGGCGTTGCGTTATCCGTCCTGTTTGACGTCAATATCACATTAGGTGTCTTTGTCGTCGCAACATTTGGCGCATTGGCATTAATCATGATGCAGCGACGCGCACCGCTGTCTTCGGATGCATTGTTGGGTATTCTGTCACATTCAATGTTAGCGCTTGGAATTGTCATCGTTGCGATGATGACATGGTTACGCATTGACCTCATGGCATTCCTGTTTGGGGATATTCTTGCTGTATCGTGGACAGATATCGTTGTCGTGTATGCGGGAGGTGCATTAATCCTGGCCTTTTTAATCTTCATATGGCGACCACTTTTAGCTGGAACGGTGAGCTCGGAATTAGCCGCGGCTGAAGGCTTACACCCCGAACGCGCGCGTATTATCTTTATGTTATTGATGGCGGCAGTGATTGCGATTGCCATGAAAATTGTAGGAATATTATTGATCACGTCATTGTTGATCATTCCAGCCGCTGCGGCGCGGCGGTTCGCGCCAACTCCTGAAATGATGGCTGTGCTGGCTGCGATTATTGGTGTGATCGCTGTGTGTGTTGGTTTGTTTGGCTCGCTTACATGGGACACGCCGTCGGGGCCCAGTATCGTCGTCGCTGCGGCGATGATATTCCTGCTGAGCTTGCTGACCCCGGGATCAAGTGCGTTGAAAATGCGAAGGGATATGTAATGGGACATCACGCGCTCACTAAAAATCAGCAATTAGTCCTTAATTGCCTGAAAGCAAATGAATGCGCACTTACTGCCTACGACATTCTGGATATGGTCCGGGAGGGGGGGATTCGAGCCCCTGTTCAGGTATACCGCGCTCTGGAGTTTCTTGTTACGACGAGGGTTGTGCACCGCATTGAAAGCATGAACGCCTACGTGGCGTGCGCGCATGAGCATGGCAATGAAGATACACCGCATAACAACGCGGTCGCATTTACGATATGCGATGACTGCGGTGTGGTATCGGAGATCTCGGTACCTGCAGCAGAGCGTACAATTGATGAGTTGGCCGAGAAGAGCGGTTTTATTCCAGATCGTACGGTTGTGGAACTTCATGGCCACTGTGCAAATTGCTCTGGTTCTATGGGATGATTTTGAGATGAGAGCTTTTTTAATAAGACTTTGTTTAATTGGGCTATTCTTAAGTTTTTCGTCGACTGCACAGGCACACCCTCACGCGTGGGTAGATGTTAAAGTCCAGATTTTATTTGATGATATGCAGCGCGCTTACGCTATCAAGCAAGAGTGGTTGTTCGATGATCTGTATTCGGTTTTTGTGACATCAGGTGCCGATATGGATGGTGATGGCCGTCCTGATCAGGAGGCCTTGGATGCTGTGATGAAGGAAAACATCGAGAACTTGAGGGAATTCGAATATTTCACTGATATCAAAAGTGGCGAGATGAAAATTCAATCATCGCGTGCGATTGATGTGACGACGCGTATGGAGGGTAAACGCCTGCAGATGACATTTACATTGCCTTTTAATGAGCCTGTGGCCGTCACTGATATGCCGCTGCAGTATGCGATCTATGATCCGACTTATTATGTTGAGATGGTCCATGCCGAGG
>DGOK01000116.1 GCA_002389385.1 Rhodospirillaceae bacterium UBA4468
AGGACTATTGGGTATAAGAAACTGTTCGGCACATCAGAAACTTGCGCGAATAGTTTGATGCCCACTTTACCAACAACAAGCAGGTAAATTGAGCTCAACATAATTCCCATGAAGATGGCGTACACAATCGTAATGTTTTGCTCAAACAAGATCGGACCAGGCTGCAAACCATGGATCATAAATGCGCCCAAAATCACCGCTGTAATAACATCACCAGGCACACCCAGGGCCAAAAGCGGGATCATTGTCGCTCCGCAAACACCGTTATTACCTGATTCAGCTGCTGCGATACCTTCGAGTTCACCTTTACCGAAATTCTCAGAAACTTTAGATGTGCGCTTGGCTTCACTGTAGGAAAGGAAGGCTGATGGTGCGCCACCAATACCTGGGATCGCACCCATAATAACACCGATGAAACTTCCACGGACAACGCTTTTGAAACAACGTTTCCACTCAGCCATCGTCACGCCTTCATCGCCTAATCCTGCAAAGCGTTTATGGGTTTCGAGCTTCCGTGTGTAATGGTCAATGATCTCAGGAAGCGCAAAAAGGCCGATAAGAACAGGAATGAATTTGATGCCACCCATCAATTCAGGCTCACCAAAGATCATCCGTTCCGTGCCATATATTAAGTCCAAGCCTATCGTTGCAAGTAACAAGCCGAAGCATGCTGAAATCAGACCACGTGCTAAATTATCACCTGCCACGCCTGCAATAATCGTTAATGAAAAGAGAATGAGTGCAAAAAACTCTGGAGGGCCAAATCGCAATGCAAAGGATGCAATAAATCCGGCAAAGAAAATCAAAGCGATATTCGAAACAAAATCAGCAAAACAGGAAGAATAGAGCGCCATGTGTAACGCTTTGTTGGCATGGCCTTTTTGTGCGAGAGGGAAGCCATCCAAGACGGTACAGGCCGCTGCTGGCGTTCCCGGTGTCTTTATCAAAATTGCAGGAATTGAGCCCCCGTAAATACCACCTTTATAGACGCCAATCAGAAGCAAAATGCCCGTAACTGGAGGAAGATAGAACGTGAAAGGCAATGTGAGCGCGACCCCCATCGTTGCGGTCATGCCAGGGATGGCACCAACTGTGCACCCAACGACAACGCCAATAAACAGCATTATCACATTGTCCATTGTCGCGAACAATTGGAATGCTATGCCTAGATTTTCGACCATGCCTGAGCTTCCTTATTCAAAAATGCCAAGGGGCATAGGAATATGCGCCACCTTGAGAAAGAAATAATACAGCCCAATGGGCAAAATGACTGCGATCGGCAATATGATTTTAATACGCCGCTCACCACACAATAGAGCAAACGTAATAACCGAAATAATCGATGCGATGACCATGCCAAGCCAGTCGATCAGAAAGAAATATACAAACAAATTAGTGATTGCTACCATGACCATAAAGACGGAACGTCCCATTGGATGGTGATGTGTCTTAGCGTCTTCTATGGCTGCAATTTCTTCGTCAGCCAAAAGTTCTTTTGCCGTTTTCAGGCCCTGATATAAAAGCTGAACACCCAACAACAACATGAACCACAGAATAATCTTGATCCAAAAGTCCGGCGACAAGGCCAATACTTTATTCGATTTTGGGACTTGGACGCTTATCGGGACAATAACGAACAACATAAACAGAGTTCCTGCACTGAGGACCGCTCCTAGAATTACATCAGAAAATCGAGCAAAGAACATGATCGCTCCTTAAATTGGAGATAACAAATAGAGATGGCTGAAGAAAGTTAGAATACTTCCTTCAGCCATTTTCTCAATCTAAAGATCAGGCAGTCTATTCGATTTTCATGCCTAGATCTGAAACAAGCGTGTTAAAGGCTGTGAACTGATCATCCACAAACTTTTTGGTTTCTGCTTCATCAAGAATATGTGGAACAGAACCGAGAGCTTTAGTGAACTTATTCCAGGCTTTGTCTTTTTTGACCAACTGCAGTGCGTCGCGAATTTTCTTAGCGACAGCAGGGTCCATTCCTGGAGGGCCATAAATTCCACTCCAACCAACAAGAACCTCAATCTGAGGGAACCCGAGTTCACGAGCTGTTGGTGCATCTTTAGCAACTGCTTGACGCTCTTTCGTTGTGATCATCAACGGACGAAGCTTACCACCAGCAATATGGCTGGTTAATGCAGAAGAGTTTGTGCAAACAAGATCAACGTGTCCACCGACTGCTGCTGTTGCAGCTGCCCCGCCCCCCTTATAAGGAATGTGGTTCATGGCATCTTTTGGATTTTTCACATCCATCAGGCTGAGAACCAAAGGCACAGCAACATGAAGCATGGAACCAACGCCTGCAGAACTAAAGCTTAGCTCACCTGGCTTCGCTTTAACCGCATCAATCAAGTCTTTCATTGTCTTGTAAGGCTTAGATGAAGCTGTTGCGCAAATTACTGGGTTTAATTCAATAACGGCCAGCATTGTGAAGTCGTCATACTTGTATGGGATGTTTGCTTTCATCGCCGGGGAAACCGACTGCGAACCAATACGTGCGAGCAACAAAGTATAGCCATCAGGCTTTGCTTTGTTCACAAATGTCGAACCTGTCACGCCACCAGCACCAGTGCGGTTAACAACCAAAACAGGCTGATTAAGATAGCTAGGCAGAACAGACGCCATTGTCCGTGATGCCATATCTGACGCCCCACCAGCACTGTAAGGTGCAACAAGGGTAATTGGCTTGGACGGATAATCGGCAGCATATGCCGTAGAGCTAAGGACCGCTAAAGCAGCGCCAGCAACCACGGAGTTTGTGAATTTCTTCGAAAGAGTCATCAGAAGCTTCTCCTGTTTGAAAGAATTTTGGACCGAACTACTTTTGGTCTAGTTTAGTCGCACAGTTAATTCTGTGTCATCTTATTATGAGAACTATTGCATAGAGGTCAAAAGAAAGTTAACTTTTCAAAACATTGCTTTGCATTGCAAAACAATTTCATGCAATTTTCTATTAAATGAAACTATCTCCGTGGGCACGCGAGAGTGTGGTGATCATTTCGACCAGTTTCTCGCCCATATCTTTAAGAAGTTCCGGGTTCAACCTATTTGAATAACCGCCACAGTTAAACGATAGGATCGTGCCATCACTTAAATGCATTGGCACACCAACAGCACTATATTCAGGCACCCAGTCTCCAGCAGACATTGTGTAACCAATGTCTTTATAAGAATTAAGGGCACCATCAATGCCGTGTTTGATCTCGGGCCATCGCGCAGCATCATCGACACGAAGTTCTTCCAATAACTTCTCGCGCTCAGTTTGCCCTAATCCAACAATGTACGCTCTTCCAACTGCAGTCGTCGCAATATCACGCGCGACGCCAATATCGAGCGGCCATGTCGCCATCGTCCGATGACGTGCACGTTCAATAATGATTATGCTCAAGCCATCACGCATACCAAGAACAACCGCACCACTGACGGAATCAGCAAGCTCTTGCATCATGGGGCGCGCCAACTCACGAATGGAAAGCTGACGTAAGACTGGATATCCAAGGGTTAGAATATGTGGGTGCAGAAAATAGCGCCCCGTATCCTGATCCAGGTGCAAATAGCCCAGCGACATAAGTGTGAACGTCAATCTTGATAAGGTCGGTTTTGGGAAACCTGTTCTGCGCGACAGTTCCGCATTCGACACGCCCCGGTCCTCTGCACGAAATGCACGCAAGACCTCAAAACCGCGAGCCAATGACTTTATATACTGTCGATCCTTATGCGCATCCGCTGATGCCGCAATGTCCGTATTTTTTCTTAACCCCATCTGTCTGCTCCCCCGCCATAAAACGTGCTCAAAAAGTCGTCGACTTGACAATTATGCGTAGCCTGGTGAATAGTGCATTCTAATTTGCAAAATATAATTTTGCAATGCAAAACATAAATGAGGCAACATCGTGCGAAACGTTTTACCCTATATGCTGCAACCGAAGTCGATTGCGATCATTGGCGCATCGCCAGATATCAATAAACTGAACGGTCGCCCCTTACATTTCCTGCGGCGCGATGGCTATGCAGGTAAGCTTTTCCCGGTTAACCCAAAGTATAGCGATATTGATGGGCTTACCTGTTACCCGGACGTGGCATCGTTACCCGAAGTGCCCGATATGGCAATTATTGCTGTCTCTCAAAAACTGGCCACGAATGCCGTTAAAGCACTTGGAGAAAAAGGCACGCCTGTCGCCATTATCTTTAGTTCCGGATACTCAGAGATCGGCGACGAAGGGGCTGCATACGAACGTGAACTTTTGGACGCTGCGAAAGAACATGGCATCCACATCTGTGGGCCCAATAACCTTGGCCTGATCAATGCTTTTGAAAACGTCACAGCAACATTTAGCCAGTATGCCGATCAACCACCTATTGCTGGCCCGGTTGCTTTCGCAAGCCAGTCCGGTGCATTCGGCACAGGCATTTCAGCACTCGCTCGAAGCCGTGGCATTGGTCTTGGCTATTTTGTGAATACAGGTAACCAAGCAGACATTACATTAGTCGATGTTCTGATGGAGATTGCTGACGATGAACGTATCTCCGTTCTCTCCGCTTATATCGAAGGCTTACGCGACGGACGCGAACTCATTCAGTTAGCTCACAAGGCGATGACTGTTGAAAAGCCACTGATCATTACCAAAGTTGGCCGCAAAGCCGCAGGTGCCCGGGCAGCTGCGTCTCATACAGGCTCGCTCGCAGGCCAAGACATTGTATTCGATGGGGTCTTGAAACAACACGGCGTTATCCGTGCTCGAAATGAAGAGCATATGCTTGATCTCGTATCCGCATTCTCCTGCTGCCCTATTCCAAACGGCAATGGTGTCGCGTTCATTACGCAATCAGGTGGCGCTGGCGTTTTAATGGCGGACCGGGCCGAAGAGTTAGGCCTGGATGTTCCAACACCATCGGCACAGACACAGGCAAAACTTAAAGAAGTCATCCCGTCTTTTGGGTCTTCGGCAAATCCGATTGATGTTACCGGGCAATTCCTTGCTGACCCAAAAATCCTCAGTGAGTCGATCAAGATTTCTTTGCAGGATCCTAATATTGATTCCTGTATTGTTTGGCTTCAACTGATGCACGGACACGCTGACTTATTGGTCGACATCTTCACGGATGTAAAAAATAGCGTCAACAAACCATTCATCGTTTGTTGGATTGAAGCACCGGAACAGGCGCTACAGAAACTTCGTAGCGCTGGCATTTGTATTATCGGCGCAACTGAACGCTCGGTTGATGCGATTGCCGGATTAGCCCAATACGGTGAAGCACGAAAACTGTGTGCGAGCCAAACATCTGCACCCGAACATGTTGAAATCCTCGATACAACTGTCCCAGGGGTTGCGGTCCCGACAATGACTGCCGCCAATATGCTCGAGAGTATGGGCATTCCCTTGGCCCCGACGCTACTTGCAGAAACACCGGAAGAGGCTCGGACAACAGCTGAGCAACTTGGTTATCCTGTTGCTGTAAAAATTGAGTCTCCAGACATTTTACACAAGACCGAAGCTGGCGGTGTCCGCCTAGGCTTAACGAATGCAGATGATGTTGAGACTGTGACACAAGAAATTCTGGCAGCGGCAAAAGCATATAACCCTTCCGCATCGATCTCAGGCGTTGTCATTCAACGTATGGCGAAACCAGCGACGGAGCTGGTTTTAGGCTTACGTCGCGACCCCATCTTTGGTCCTGTAATCATGGTCGGGCTTGGCGGTATCTTTGTTGAGATTTTGGAAGATGTTGCCTTTGCTGCTGCGCCAGTAACACCGCCTCAAGCCGAAGCCATGCTGAGCCGTTTACAAGGCGCTGCTATCCTCGACGGTGCCCGCGGAAAGCCGCACGTTAATAGAAAGGCATTGGTTGAGATGATCTGCAACCTTTCTAATTTCGCGCTGGCACATACTGAAATCGCTGAACTCGATCTCAATCCAATATTTGCGGATAACAAAGGTGTTGTTGCCGTCGATTGGATGATGATTGAAGACGCAAAAAACTGATGGGAAAACCAATGCCGCTTGTACTCTTGGAAAAGCCTGCTGCGCATGTCGCGCTTATACGGATGAACCGCCCAGAAGCGTTAAACGCTTTAAATATGGCGACACGTATAGAAATGGTTGAACATTTCAGAACACTCCATGCCGATGATGATGTGAGATGCATTGTCATCACAGGCAACGAGAAGGCCTTTGTTGCGGGCGCTGACCTCAAAGAGATGTCTGACAAACATACTGCCGAAATGACCATGAATGGCACGCGCGATATGTGGCGCATTGTTGCAGGTTGTCGCCATCCAGTGATTGCTGCGGTCAATGGGTTTGCCCTTGGCGGCGGATGTGAACTCGCGATGCACGCTGATATTATTATCGCCGGCGAAAGTGCGAAGTTCGGTCAACCGGAAGTAAAAGTTGGCATTATGGCAGGTGGTGGAGGAACGCAACGACTTGTTCGTGCTGTTGGCAAATTCAAAGCTATGAAAATGCTCCTGACTGGTGAGCCTATTCGCGCCAACGAAGCGCTTGAAATGGGATTAGCGAGCGAGGTTGTTGCGGATGATCAAGTTCTGAGCCGAGCTCTCGAACTTGCGGATAAAATTGCCGCCTTACCGCCCCTTGCGATCCGCCAAACGAAAGAAGTTGTGCTTGCCGGTGCCGATTGTCCTCTTGATGTTGGCCTGACGCTTGAGCGTAAAGCATTCGATATTCTGTTCGATACAGAAGACCAAAAAGAAGGCATGCAGGCCTTTATTGAAAAACGTAAACCTGAATTCAAAGGGAAATAAAATGACCATCGAGCCTACTGATGAAAACCTGATTGTTGGTGTTATTGGCGCGGGTGCCATGGGACGCGGCATTGCGCAAGTTGCTGCAACAGGCAGATGCAACGTCAAAATATACGATACGCGACAAGAATCTTCAGTAGAAGCTGTCGAGTTCATTAGCGGCATGCTTAATCGTGCTGTTGATAAAGGCCGCATGGAAGAAGAAGACGCCAAAACAGCGATTGCTCGCATCGAAATTATTGATGCAATGGTAGGGTTTGGTGACGCGCACGTCGTCATCGAAGCCGCGACAGAGAACTTGAATATCAAACGTAAAATCTTTGCCGAGCTTGAGAGCGTTGTGGCGGATGATATTATTCTCGTCTCAAACACATCTTCATTATCTATCACAACAATCGCCTCTGAATGCACACACCCAGAGCGTGTTGCAGGGTTTCACTTCTTCAATCCTGTGCCTTTGATGAAGCTTGTTGAGGTTATTGATGGCGTGCGCACTGCATCACATATTCCCGATTTCCTTATGGGACTTGGAAAGCGTATGGGCCGTGTGCCTGTTCGCGTCGCAGATGCCCCCGGCTTCCTGGTCAACCAGGTCGGCCGCGGGTACACCATCGAAGCCGCGCATTTAAACAGCGAAGGCGTTGCCGATTACGTGACCGTCGATCGGATTATGCGAGATGCAGCGGGATTTCGGATGGGGCCATTCGAGCTTCTTGATCTCACAGCGTTGGACGTTACACATCCGGCAACAGAACTCATTTATCAGCAGTTCTATGACGAACCGCGTTACCGACCTTCAAGCATGATGAATACGCGTATGGAAGCCGGGCTTTTAGGCCGTAAAACCAAACAGGGTTTTTACGCATATGAAGGCGGCAAGCAAACTGTGCCAGAAGAAGCTGCAGCTCCGGCCTACGACGGTCGTAAAGTTTGGGTCAGCCCAACCAATTCTGACGCCCATGCAAATGTCACAGCACTTTTGAAAACGCTGAATGCAAATATTGATGAAGGCGAAGAGCCAGATGATGTCTCACTTGTCATTGTTATGCCACTTGGCCTTGATGCGACGACGACCACATTAGAAGAAGGTGCCAATCCAGAACATACGATTGCTTTGGATACATTGTTCCCGCTTAGCTTACGCCGCACACTTATGAAGACACCCATCACTAAACCTGATTACGCTGATGCCGCACTAGGTCTTTTCAACAGCGACGAGACAGAAGCATGCATCATTAATGATAGTGCCGGGTTTGTCGCGCAGCGTATCCTTGCAATGATCATCAATATCGGTTGCTCAATCGCACAATCAGGCGCGGCAACCCCAGAAGATATTGATAAGGCCGTAACACTTGGTCTTGGGTATCCACATGGGCCATTGAGTTTTGGCGATATATTGGGGCCGGATCGCATCCTCGAAATTCTCCTCTCAGTTCATGAGGTGACGGGTGATCCGCGCTACCGCCCGACCCCATGGTTACGTCGCCGCGCCCTTTTAGGTGTCTCGCTACTTACCCCACAAAGCTAATCTCAACACGTTCTTCAGGAGCCTACTCAACATGTTAGACGCATATATTTATAATGGTCTTAGAACCCCTTTTGGCCGCAATGCGGGCGCACTCGCTAAAGTTCGCCCCGACAATATGCTTGGCGATATTATCCGCGCCGCCGTCGATGCTTCGTCTTTCTCTGAAGACGCTATTGATGATGTTATTGCCGGATGTGGCAACCAAGCTGGCGAAGATAGCCGTTGCGTTGCGCGCCACGCGATTCTGCGTGCCGGCTTACCCATCAAAACACCGGGCACAGTATTACAACGGAACTGCGGTAGCGGGTTGGGTGCGATTATTTCAACGGCACATGCGATCACGTGTGGTGAAGGCGATGTAATGGTTGCAGGCGGCGTTGAAAGCATGACACGCGCACCTTTTGTTGTTGGCAAGGTAGAGCAAGCATACGCTAAGCAGCTAACTTGGTACGACTCAGCTCTGGGCTCACGGTTTCCAAACCCACAAATCGAAAAAGAATTCGGCTCAGATAACATGCCGCAAACGGCAGACAACCTCGCAGTGGAACATGACCTTCGCCGTGAAGACTGCGACAGCTTTGCGTATCAGTCTCAGCAAAAGTATGCCGCCGCAAAAGCCAATGGCTTCTTTAATGATGAAATTCACGCCGTTACCGTTCCAGGCGGACGAAAAGCGCCCGATACAATCATATCCGAAGACGAGTTTCCACGCCCTGGTACTGAATTAGAAAAACTAGCATCAATGCGTGCATTGAACCCTGATGGGGTGACAACAGCCGCCAACGCATCTGGCGTCAATGACGGCGCAGTTGCCATGATGGTCGCAAGCTTAGCCGCTGGTGAAAAAGCAGGTCAGAAGCCTATCGCACGCATTCTATCAAGTGGCGTTGCAGGTGTTGCACCTCGGATTATGGGGTATGGCCCCGTTCCTGCTGCAGAGATCGCATTAAAGCGTGCGGGCCTCACAATGGCAGACATGGATGTTATTGAAATTAACGAAGCGTTCGCTGCGCAGGTTCTTGCTTGCATGAAGGGCATGGGCTTGGCGTTTGATGACAGTCGCGTAAATCCAAACGGCGGCGCCATTACTGTGGGTCATCCATTAGGCGCTTCAGGTCCTCGTATTGCGTTAACCGCAGCACGTCAACTTGAGCGCATCCAAGGTCGCTATGCACTTGTCAGCATGTGCATCGGCATGGGCCAAGGCATTGCCATGATCATGGAGCGTCCGCAGCTGTGACCTCAAAAACCTCTGCATTCATATGGGAAGACCCTTTGTTACTCGACGATCAGTTGAGCGAGGAAGAACGCATGATGCGGGATGCCGTTCACGGCTTTGCGCAAGACCGCCTTATGCCTGTCATTGTGGACTGGAACCGCAACGAAGGCTTCGATCGCCAGATCATGCTTGAATTTGGCCAGATGGGTTTTCTAGGCGGTACGCTTGAAGGATATGGCTGCCCAGGCCTTAGCCATGTTTCCTATGGCATCATGTGCCGAGAACTGGAACGCGTAGATACAGCATTTCGTTCCGCTGTTGGCACGCAATCTGGATTGGCTATGGGGGCTATTCATAGTTATGGCAGCGAGGAACAAAAAGAACGTTTCCTCCCCGCTATGGCAAAAGGTGAAGTACTTGGTTGCTTTGGATTGACCGAGCCCGATCATGGGTCCGACCCATCTGGTATGAAAGCGCGCGCTAAAAGTACCGACGGCGGCTACCTTATGACAGGTAACAAAGTCTGGATCACGCATTCACCCATAGCTGACGTTTGTGTTGTTTGGGCCAAGGATGACGACGGGGTTCTTAGCGGCTTCCTCGTTGAGCGTGGCATGAAGGGTCTGGAGACTCCAAAAATCGAAGGTAAATTTGGTGTCCGTGCATCTCCAACAGGAGAAATCAGCCTAAGCGATGTGTTCGTCCCTGAAGAAAATCGCCTGCCCAAAGCAAAGGGATTATCTGCGCCTTTATCATGTCTAAGTCGGGCACGTTTCGGTATTAGCTGGGGCGCGATGGGCGCGGCTGAATTCTGCTGGCATGCAGCACGGCAATACACGCTAGATCGCGTACAGTTCGGACGCCCTTTGGCAGCCAATCAATTGATCCAGAAAAAGCTCGCAGATATGCAAACCGAAATCACGCTTGGCTTGCAAGTTGCGCTGCGGATTAGCCGACTTCAGGACGAAGGCAAAGCGACGCCTGAAATGATTTCGCTGGTCAAACGCAACAACGCTGGCAAAGCCCTGGAGATCGCTCGAACATCGCGAGATATGCATGGTGGCAACGGGATTTCAGATGAATACCATGTTATCCGCCACGTCATGAATATGGAGGTGATCAACACCTTGGAGGGCACGCACGATATCCATGCCCTAATCCTCGGGCGTGCACAAACTGGCATTCAGGCGTTTTCAGCGTAGCGGATACGTCCCGGTTCTAACTGGGCATCCACACGTTACGCTTTATCTTCAGCCTCATCGTTAATGACTGGCGCTTTCGGGCATTCACGGAAAATACGCGTTGTGCATGTCGCACATATATCGGGATCTAGGTTTGCAACAAGCTTCGGGAGCATTTCCATTTTCCGGCGGAAAATGTGATCGCGGCCTACTTCGCGCGGCACATGAAACTGTGCCAACTGACGTCTAATAGGCGGATAGCGAACCGCGAGATAGAGGCCGCCTCCACGCGCTTGCCATCGTTTTGATTCTTCGATCAAAAGCTATGCGCCCGCAAGGTCAACGCCAACAGCACTGTCCAACATTAATCCAAAATGTTTTTGATCTGGGCGTTCTTTTTCAAGGCGGCGAAATTCTTTTTCAAGGAACTCAACAGAACCAAAATAAAGCGAGCCTTGAATCCGCGCAAACAGCGACTGAGGGCACTCAGGTAATTTCCACAAGATCGGACTCATAAATGGTCGACCAGGCACTTTTGCGTTAGGCACGTTGAGCGGCAATCCGGGTCGCATTGTCCGTCGCACAAACATCGCGAGCGAGATCATCACACCGGCATAGATCGCAAACTCCAGATTGACTAAAAGGACAGCAAGGAATGTCACAACGAGCACCAGACTTTCTGACATACTCGTCATAAGAATATGCTTCATACCCTTAAAGTTAATCAGTTTCCAAGCCACCATCAAAATGACAAACAGGAATATCGATGCAAATATCGATGCCATTGGCGTTCTGGCACCTGACACGTAATTAAGTGCCGAGCGCGTAAATGATCCCGACCCCAAGTAAGACGAGAAAAAAGATCCACCAATATTGGACAATCCCTATCCAATTATTTCCTGGTTACTGTCCAGCGACTGTTTTGATTTCAAAGAAATTGCGCGCGCAACAGATACCGCTTCAAGCAATCCAATAAGGGCGATAGCAATCGCACCTGATGACAGAGATCGCACAGATTCTAAGGAAAGGTCCGGAGCGCCAAAGGGAGGAATACTTGTGCCCACAGCTTGTACAAATTGTACCCCATGTTCTCGTGCATCAATCACAATGGCGAGAAGCCCACCAAACAAAAGGCCAACCAGATAATTTGGCCATTTCGGTAAAAATTTCTTACACGCCAGTGTTGATGCAAGAGTGCCAATCGCGATTGAGAACACGTATATGTCCGTATCTGGTAATACCCTCCATAAAGCGTTCAGAAACGCATCAATATCTTCTGGTCTGGGGAGTTTTTGACCAAGAAAGCCCGATATTTGCGTGAGGGCGATCAAGATCGTAGCGCCTGCTGTAAACCCGACCATCACGGAATGAGAGACCAGGCTGACCAGCTGGCCCAAATTGACCAAGCCCATGAGAACTTGAAATACACCTGCCATAAGCGTGATTGTGAGAACGGCTTGGATATACGCAGCGCTACCGGGTTAGTGAATATTACTGAGTGTCGCAAAGATCACGACTGAGATGGCTGTCGTCGGGCCTGAAATCAGATGCCAGGACGATCCAAATAACGCCGCAATAATTGGCGTGATCATCGCGGTATATAAGCCGTATTGAGGCGGCAACCCAGCAATCGCCGCGAACGCTATACCTTGAGGCAGAACAACTGCCGCGTTTGTGAATGCCGCTACACTATCGTCTTTAAGCGTTTCCCGATTGACCATTCCGATCCATTTTAGGAATGGCAAAAGGTTTTCCGGTCGGAACGGTTGAAAAAACGGCTCTTTCGGTAATCGGGGTATTCAATGTGCTTGGACGAGGCCAGCCCTAAATTTTTATATGTGTCGATATTGGCAATTCAATATCAAAGGGAACATTATGGAGTAGAAAATAATTTAATCATAATTAAGAAATGGCAGAGGCCCCATAAAGGAAGCCTCTGCCGATCTTCAAAGCATCAGACTGGATTCTGAGGCTGCATATCATCTGCACTAATGCCAGCAACTTCTACCGGTGCCTTCATGGCATCACGACGGAAAGGCTCGCCTAGTTCTTGGTTCAGGATAACCTCAATGAATGTGGTCACACCGTCTTCCATTTGCTCTTTAACAGCCGTTGCAAGAGCTGCTGTGGTTTCTTCCATGGTTGTCACTTGCACACCCTTAAGGCCACAAGCATCGGCAATCTTTGCGTACTGGACGTCTAGGTCGAGCTCTGTGCCGACGAAGTTGTCCTGATACCACAACGTTGTGTTACGCTTTTCAGCACCCCACTGATAGTTGCGGAAGATAACCATTGTGATGGCTGGCCACTCGTCACGACCACAAGCCGTCATTTCATTCATGGAAATACCAAACGCGCCGTCGCCTGCAAAACCGACAACAGGCGTATCTGGGTTACCAATTTTAGCACCCAAGATTGATGGGAAACCATATCCACAAGGTCCAAAGAGACCTGGTGCAAGATACTTCCGGCCCGCTTCGAAGGTCGGATAAGCGTTACCAATGGCACAGTTATTTCCAATGTCGGACGAGATGATGGCATCCCGCGGCAAGGAAGACTGGATCGCCCGCCAAGCTTTGCGTGGTGACATGCGGTCCGGGTGATTGTCACGAGCACGCTCGTTCCAAGTTGTGCCTGGATCGTCGTCTTCGTGATCCATAGAAGCCAAAGCCTGCAACCAACGAGACTTGGTCGTCGAGATCAAATCTTCACGAGACTTCCGTCCATCATCACCAGCAGTCGAGGCCAACTGAGCAAGAAGTTGTTCAGCAACCAACTTGGCATCACCTTGGATAGCCACGTCGACTTTCTTGGTCAGACCGATACGGTCTGAATTCATATCAACCTGAATGATCTTGGCATCCTTCGGCCAGTAATCAATGCCGTAACCAGGCAGGGTTGAGAATGGGTTCAAGCGTGTGCCCAATGCTAGGACGACGTCAGCCTGAGCGATCAGCTCCATCGCTGCCTTAGAGCCGTTATAGCCCAACGGTCCAGCGAACAAAGGGTGTGAGCCCGGGAATGCATCGTTATGCTGATAACCACAGCAAACCGGTGCGGATAATTTCTCAGCCAAAGCCTGAGAAGCACCAATGCCGCTCGAAAGGATCACACCAGCACCATTGAGGATAACCGGGAATTTAGCTTCGCTCAGCAACTTGGCTGCATCAGCAACAGCCTGGCTTCCACCGGACGGACGCTCAAGACGAACGATTTGTGGCATCTCAAAATCAAAGATCTGAGTCCAGTAATCGCGAGGGATGTTGATTTGCGCCGGAGCCGCACCACGCCAAGCTTGTTCAATTACGCGGTTAAGAACTTCGGGGATACGCGTTGGGTCACGCACTTCTTCCTGATAGCAGACGCACTCTTCGAACATCGCCATTTGGTCGACTTCCTGGAAACCGCCTTGGCCGATGGTCTTGTTGGCCGCTTGAGGCGTAACCAATA
>DGOK01000082.1:0-2635 GCA_002389385.1 Rhodospirillaceae bacterium UBA4468
TCAGAGCGCCGTCCATTTCATGAATACGATGCAATACCCAACGCTCAAGCTCTGGGAGTTCTTTAACGTCAGTGATGCGTTCGCTGTCATCAAAATCGGACAAATTGCCTAACAAGAAGCGCAATGTATTTCTTAACCGACGATAAATATCCGCCTGTTGTTTGATAATTTCAGGGCCAATGCGGAGATCATCCGAATAGTCTGAGTTTACAACCCAAATCCGCAAGATATCTGCACCGTATTGATCAATAACGTTTTGAGGCGCTATCACGTTACCCAGCGATTTCGACATTTTCTGGCCGTCTTCTGCCATCACAAACCCATGGGTCAGAACGGCCTCATAAGGCGCACGCCCGCGTGTCCCGCAGCTTTCAAGTAAAGACGAATGGAACCAGCCGCGATGCTGATCTGAGCCTTCAAGATAAAGCGAAGCAGGCCAATCAAGCCCTTCCCATGGCCCATTCTCGAGGACGAATGCATGCGTGGACCCACTATCAAACCACACATCAAGAATGTCGGTAACTTGCTCGTAATCGTCAGCTTTATAATCTGCGCCCAAGAACCGTGATGGGTCTGAAGCAAACCAAGCGTCAGAGCCTTCTTCCTTGAAAATATCGACAACACGATCAAGCACAGCTTGGTCACGCAGCGGCTCACCCGTTTCTTTATTCACAAAGACTGTGATCGGCACGCCCCATGCGCGCTGGCGCGATACAACCCAATCCGGGCGATCTGCAATCATACCCCGTAAGCGCTTTTGTCCTGATGCCGGGACGAAGCGAGTGTCATCAATGGCGGCCAATGCGGTATCACGCAGACCATTTTTGTCCATTGAGATGAACCACTGTGCTGTATTTCTAAAGATCAGAGGCTTTTTAGAACGCCAGGAATGCGGATAACGGTGAACAAGCTTACCCTCACCCAAAAGTCCACCAGCCTCGCGAATGACTTCAGCGACACCGTCGTTACATTTGTACACGTGCTGTCCGGCAAACAAAGGCACATGCTCAAAATAGGTGCCGTCTTCAGAAACAGTTTGAGGGACTTCAACGCCGTTATCCATCCCGAGCACCCAGTCATCCGCGCCATGACCAGGCGCAATATGAACGATACCCGTACCTTCGTCCGTTGTTGCAAATCCAGCAGCCAATGCTGGAACATCAAAGTCATAACCTTGCCCGCGTAATGGGTGCGCGCAGATCGTGCCTGCCAACGTGGTACCTTTAAATGTCGATGTCACAGCGCTTTCAGTGACACCACATGCGCTTGAAAATGCCTCCAACAACGCCTCAGCTACAATCAATTTATCACCAACAGAGACCATGCTGTCTTCAGCGACCGCAGCGACTTCAATCGCAACGTAATCAATGTCTTTACCGTAAGCTACGGCACGGTTACCTGGCATCGTCCAAGGTGTCGTCGTCCAGATAACAATCTTGGCGTCAGTAATCGCATCGTTCTCCGTTTTAATAACCGGGAACCCAACATAGATCGTTGTCGACGTATGATCGTGATATTCAACTTCGGCTTCGGCCAATGCGGTTTTCTCAACCGGAGACCACATCACAGGCTTAGAGCCCCGATATAACGAGCCATCCATCAGAAACTTGCCAAGCTCACCAGCAATCGTCGCCTCAGCCGCATTTGTCATCGTGGTGTAGGGATTATCCCAATCACCCATCACGCCTAAACGTTTGAATTCTTCACGCTGAATATCGATCCAATGAGCGGCAAACTCACGGCACTCTTTACGGAATTCGACGATCGGCACAGCATCTTTATCAAGCTTTTTAGCACGGTATTTTTCTTCAATCTTCCACTCGATCGGCAAGCCATGACAATCCCAACCAGGGACGTAATAAGCGTTCTTACCCAGCATCTGCTGTGAGCGGTTGATGACGTCCTTCAAAATCTTATTCAAGGCATGGCCAATATGCAGATGCCCGTTCGCATAGGGAGGGCCATCATGAAGAATAAACTTCTCACGGTCTGCTGACATTTCAGTGCGGGCTTTCTCAAACCCGGTATTGTGCCAGTGTTCAAGCAATGCAGGTTCACGTTTCGGCAAACCAGCCTTCATCGGGAACTCGGTACTTGGCAGAAAAATCGTAGATTTATAATCGACAGTCATCGTTTTCGAACTTTATATTGTTTTCAAAATTTTACGCGCTTGCTCGCCATCAACGGCGATTTGTGCCTTTAAAGCATCCAATCCGTCAAATTTCTTTTCTTCACGGATGAGCTCCAATAGTTGGACCTGAACACGGTCACCATAAATATCTGCATTAAAATCAAATAAGTGTACCTCTAAACGAGGTGCTGCGCCCGCGAATGTAGGCCGCAACCCAAGATTTGCAACGCCATCTACCATCTTGCCGTCGGGTAATTGGGCACGAACGGCATAAACGCCGAACTTTGGATGAATATATCCTCCAAGCGCTACATTAGCTGTCGGAAATCCAATAGTCCGTCCGCGTTTGTCGCCATGTGCAACCCGTCCTGAGATCATGAATGGATGACCCAACACATCACACGCTGCCTTCATATCGCCAGCCGCCACAAGTTCCCGGACGCGGCTTGATGAATACAGTCCGCCCCCGTCGTCTGAAGCCGCAGCAACAACCGTGAATCCAAA
>DGOK01000082.1:2723-4573 GCA_002389385.1 Rhodospirillaceae bacterium UBA4468
GCTTTAGCGCGAAATGGCGTTAACCGAAACGGCGGGGCGTCGGATTGGAATACTGCACGCGGATGAGGCTCAAACGTTAACACGCCCCATGGCAATGAAGCGGCCTTGGCAATTTTGCCAGCCTCAGCAATCACAGTCCTGTGGCCTTGATGCACACCATCAAAATTACCAACAGCAATGATCCCGCCTTGGTGGCACGATTCTATGGATAAAGCTTGTCTATAAATACGCATGACGAGGGAAAGTGTCAGTGACAGGCAAAACGGTCAAGACTCAACGCCTTTTACAAAGAAAAGGGCACCGTCAAAAACAGCGCCCTTTTTTCAAATCTTTATGGTTTCACGCTTATTTTTTACGCGATGGCACCATAATCAGAGCTTCGCCATCAATCACAACTTTTCCACCAACAATGCATTGGGTCTTGAGCTCAATAAACTTCTTTTCAGGGATGAGCTTAGTAATCGTGCAATGTGCTTCGACGGTATCACCAGAAAGAACTGGCGCTTTAAATTTCATTGTCTGGCTAACATAGATGCAACCTGGTCCAGGCAACTTGGTGCCAATAACCGTTGAAATGAAACTTGATGACAGCATGCCGTGTGCGATCCGACCTTTAAACATAGTCTCTTTCGCAAACTCATGGTTCAGGTGTACAGGGTTTGTATCGCCTGAAATACCTGCAAAGAGCACGATATCTGCATCCGTAATCGTTTTTGCAAACACATCGTGCATACCTTCTTCGAGGTCTTCAAAGTAGTAGCCGTGAAGTTTGTCTAGAGGGTTGGTCATTTGATCCATTCGGAAAATCCTTATACGATTCTATTAACGCATTCGCTTATGCAATAAATTATGTGCGGTGCAATATAAAGTGAGCTAATACCCATAGCAAGCAAGGCTTCATAGATAATGCAGAGCAACATAATGACAATTTTTTCTCGTTTCTTCCGACGTCCGCATCACCAATTGTTTTACTCATGTTTACTCATTTCACTTTTATCGGTGTCAATTGCACAGGCCGAGCCTCCAGAACTATCGCTGCCCATCGACTGCATTATCGGTGAAACATGCTGGCTCACCAATTTTGTCGACCGGGACCCCGGGCCTAAGCATCAGGATTATCGCTGTGGCGGTATAAGTTATAACACCCATAAAGGGACCGATATTGCACTTACTAATGATGCTGTCATGCAGGCTGGCATATCTGTGCTCGCAACCGCACCTGGGCGTGTTACTCGGGTCCGTGATGGCGAGCCACGGTCGACATTGAAAGACCTGCAAAGCGCCACGGCACTTAGAGGCCGAGAATGCGGTAACGGCCTCGTAATTGATCATGGTGATGATTGGACAACGCAATACTGTCACCTGATGGCCGGTTCGCTCAGTGTCGCCGTTGGCGATACGGTTCGACGTGGCGACAAGCTTGGTCAGGTAGGGCGATCCGGAAGAACTGAATTCCCACATATTCATTTATCAGTGCGCAAAGGCAAAACCGTGATTGATCCATTCACGGGCGATAGCAGCACGCGCCAATGCAATACCCAACCGCCCTTGAAGGGTCTTTGGGCAGAGCCATTGAAACAAAGTTTATCCTACCCTGGGCCCCAACCTTTTCATCTCGGGTTCTCGAACAGCGTGCCAAAAATTGATGATGTACGCGCAGGCAAATTATCCGAAACCGAATTCGACGCAACATCTCTAGCGCTGGTTTTTTGGGTAGAATCATATTCCTTGGCTAAAGGCGATCAGGTATCGCTTTCTTTATTAGGGCCAAATAACGAGGTCATCGCCAAGAGCAATGCCGTTCTGGACCGCCCATTTGCACGTGCTTACAGGTTTACGGGTCGCAAACG
>DGOK01000134.1 GCA_002389385.1 Rhodospirillaceae bacterium UBA4468
CTTCAACCTTGGCAAGGTTGCGCTCTACCCCTGAGCTACGCCCGCGTCCTTATGATTTCCAGCAAACGCTGGAAGCGGAGGGGATAATACGCATCACCTAGCGCTTTTCAAGCGTGAAATTCGTTTTATTTTTTAACCTTCATTTTTGTAATTCATGAACGCCTGTTTAAGTTTCGATAATTCAGTTTTGCGCTAAGACTTGCTGTACGCTACCTAGTCGTCCATCTATATGCTAAGCGCGCGTTAAATAGTTGATCCCCAGGTGGGTAAAGGACGAAAAAATGGAATTTGTGATGAACCCTGATGGCAGCATGTCGCCAAAAGAAGATCCACAAGGCAACCAGCCCCAAGCAAACGCTGCTGCCCAACAACCTGCTCCCACGCCTGGACTCGTCCATGAGCCAAACTCTTCTGCTGGTTTAGATGCGAAGCCTGTTGGCAGTAGTGGTGGCGATCTTATTAAAGATTCCGATACAGCTAGCTTCATGACAGACGTCATAGAAGCATCTGCCCATGTCCCCGTTATTGTTGATTTCTGGGCCCCATGGTGTGGCCCTTGCAAACAATTAGGGCCATTAATGGAGAAATTGGTGCGTGAGGCGGGGGGTACCGTCAAAATGGTCAAAGTTAACGTTGATGAGAACCAAGAACTCGCGTCGCAAATGCAGGTAAAGTCTATTCCAGCTGTTTATGCCTTCAAAGATGGCCAGCCTGTTGATGGTTTCATGGGCGCTGTTCCAGAAAGTCAGCTTAAAACGTTTATCGAAAAGCTTACCGATGGTGCCAAGGGGTCTCTCGATCAATTGCTGGATCAAGCCGATGCCCTGCTTGAAGCTAATGATTCGCTTGAAGCATTGGCCGTTTACGGACAAGCACAGCAAGAAAGCCCTGAGAATGAGCGCGCAGTTGCAGGCATGATCCGCGCCGCCGTCGCAGCCGACGAGGCTGACACGGCACGCGATATGATCGAAGGGCTTCCTGAGGCCTGGAAGATGAAATCTCTCATTGCCGCAGCTATTTCAACATTCGAGCTAGAACAGGTTGCTGATGACGCTGGCGACACTCTTGAGCTTCAAGCCAAGGTAGACGCCAATCCAAAAGATTTACAGGCACGTCTGGACTTGGCGCTTGGTCTTTATGCCGCTAAACGAAATGAACAGGCTATCGACGAGCTCTTAGAAATTGTGCGCCAAAATAAAGATTGGAATGAGGGCGCTGCCCGAGAGAACCTGATCAAAATCTTCGATGCACTCGGACCAACTCACGAGCTAACAACAACGGGCCGGCGTAAACTTTCGTCTGTCTTGTTTTCTTAGGCCGGGTGCATATTTGATGATTGATCGTTTGCGCATTCCAACCTTTGAAACATTGCCCAAAGACCTGCCTGTCTTTCCGTTGTCTGGTGCAATGTTGCTGCCGGGCGGGCATATGCCCTTAAACGTTTTTGAACCGCGCTATCTTAATATGATTGAAGACGCGCTCAAAGGCTCACGCTTAATTGGCATGATTCAGCCGATTACAGAGCGCGATGAGCATCTTTTACCCGACGGCACCAAGCTTTATGAAATTGGCTGTGCGGGTCGGATCACACAATTCGGTGAGACCGAGGACGGGCGATACCTTATTGTCTTGGATGGTCTGATCCGATTTCGTGTTGAGGAAGAACTAGGTGCAGTCGACGGTTATCGTCGCGTCCGACCTGATTTCTCTCCCTACATTCATGATTTTAACATAGACGATACCATTAATGACGAACAAATTGATGATCGGGACCGCTTATTGTTAGCGATGACCCGTTACTTTGATTTGAATGGCATTACTGCAGACACAGACGAAATTGCAGAAAGTTCTGATCAAGATTTGATTACAACGCTTGCGATGTCATGCCCTCTTGATCCAGGTGAAAAGCAGGCATTATTGGAATGTGCGACGACATTTCAACGTGGCGAGCTTTTAACTAGCATGTTAGAAATTGCAGCTTACGCATCAGAGTCACTTTCCTCCGACGTGCGGCAATAAGTATATCTGAACACATAGGAATTTATAATGAGCACGTCATCAGCGACTGAAATCGATCCAAAACTATTAGAAATTTTAGTTTGCCCCGTCACCAAGGGTTCGCTCCGCTATGACCGCGAGAAGCAAGAATTGATTAGTGACAAAGCTGGCCTTGCTTATCCCATCCGCGACGGTATCCCGATTATGCTTGCAGATGAAGCGCGTGAGATCGACACCACGAACAAAACCATACCTGCTAAAGGGGAATAATTGGTGGCCGATACCTTCAGTCAAAAACACCGTCCAATTGAAATTCGCCTCAGACGTGAAGAGAAAATTCTTGATGTCGACTTTGAGGATGGCGTGACGCTGTCATTGCCCGCAGAATTGCTGCGTGTTGAGAGCCCGTCAGCTGAAGTGCAAGGCCACAGTCCAAGTCAGAAAAAGACCGTTGCTGGCCGTCGATACGTCGGGATTATGGGTGTTGAATCAGTTGGTAATTATGCCATTCGGATAAAGTTCGATGATATGCATGATACCGGGATTTTCTCATGGGATTTCCTCCACGATATGGGCATGCGCAAAGATGAACTGTGGGATGGCTATATTGCTGAGCTCGAAGCTCAAAGCCTTAGCCGAGACCCTTAATCTGCACGCATCAGTGTTGGTAAATCACCACTCAAACCCATTGCCGAGCGCATCAATATCTTTTTGAGGCCTGGCATACGGTTGACGCCACCCAAACCAATATCCCGCGCAACGCGAATGGGCGCAATATTGTTGGAAAAGAGCCTGTTCAAGCCGTCGGTTACAGCAAGCATCAGTGTATTATCAAATCGACGCCACCTTTGATATCGCTCGAGGACGGCAGCGCTGCCAATGTCGAGACCAACATGGCGCGCTTCAGCAAGCACATCAACAAGTGCAGCAACATCGCGGTACCCCATATTCAGGCCTTGTCCGGCAATCGGGTGTATACCATGGTCGGCATCCCCAATGAGCACCAGTCGCTGCGCCACCGAAGTCTCGGCAAACTGCAGCCCTAAAGGATGGCAGAACCGGGGCCCTACAACAGAGATCTTTCCCATAAAGTCCCCAAACCGACGCGAGAGTTCCCGAATAAAATTTGGGTCATCTAGTCCAACAAACTGCCGTGCATGCGCAGCGCGCTCAGTCCAAACGATTGAAGATCTTTGAGCCGGGCGTTCAGACGTGCCCTTCAGAGGCAGTATTGCAAACGGGCCTGCTGGCAAGAAATGCTCATGTGCGATGAATGCATGGGGTTTCTCGTGCTCAACAGTACAAACGATCGCTTCTTGCGGATACCGCCAGTCCGTTGTTTTGATACCTGCATTTTCACGCGTCTTCGAACCACGCCCATCCGCTGCGATGGCCAATGAGGCCGATACAACCGATCCATCTGAAAGTGTCGCTGTAACAAGATTGGAATCTCGTACCAATTCTTCAACGCGCATTGGGGCCAAAAATATGATATTCGGATCATTTTTTAATGCGCTTAACGCAGAACATCGAATATGCCGATTTTCAGCAAGATATCCAAGCGGCCCAACACCAACGTCTTCATGATCGTAGTGCAGAAACATTGGAGACGCCCCATCTGCCACGCGGATATCTAGAATAGGTGACACGTCATTTTCCAGATAAGGCCAAATACCTATGGCAGCCAATAGACGCTTTGACGCCGCTGCCACAGCTGAAGCCCGTCCATCAAATGCAGCAGCCGTAGCAAGTGACGGGTCTTGCCCATCAACAACAATCACACTCAGTCCAGAGTTTGAGAGGGCGCGTGCCGCAACAGCCCCGACAAGACCACCCCCAACGATGAGGATATCCGCAGTGCTAACGTTCAAAGCATTCGGTTCTTTATTCATAGATTATAGGTGGCCTCAAAAAAGCGCCCTGTCTAGCAAAAGCATCAAATTTATAATGACTATTTTTTAATCATATACTGTATTTGCACTTATATTAGGCATTTTATTATGCATTCAAGCCTCATGCTGCACGCCAATTAACTTCTAGTGTATTGAAATAATTAGATAGTTTTGATTCTCATAAAACTGGCACGAACCTTGTAGTAAGTAAGTCAGCGGCCGAATAGGTCACGTAACCCCAAGAGGGAAGCGCGCCACAAATATTGGCGCACGACTTTCCTCTGAATGCACCGGAAGGAGTTCATCATGAAAATGATCATGGCGGTGATTAAGCCCTTTAAACTCGAGGAAGTACGCGAAGCGTTAACCCCTCTTGGCATCGAAGGA
>DGOK01000054.1:0-65518 GCA_002389385.1 Rhodospirillaceae bacterium UBA4468
AGTATCCATGATAACACCTTTTATACGTTATCTGGTACAGCCCTTTATCTTTATCTCGTTGCTTTTCAATCTTCTTTTTAGGTTTAAAGGCCCAAAACATGACCCCGATGAAAAGCACCAAAAGGATAACAACAAAATTCTCGTGAAGCAGCTCAATTATCAATTTTCACTTTCGAAACCCGTTATGATAAAACCTACTGTGGCGCAGGCTCTATCAAAAAAGTTAACAGCGTATAGCGTTCCCCTGCTGTCACGGGCAATACCTCGTGAAGCATTGAGCAAGAAAAAACAACGGCACCACCACGCGGCGGCTGAAAGAGCTCTTTCCCATATTCTGGGAATCGCAAGTCGCCGCCCTCGTAATCACCCGTATTAAGATTGATCGTAATCGCATACTTACGATGCTGAACCGATGGATTGCAGTTGTCGCGGTGAACATTGAAAAAACCACTGTCCTCGGCTTTATAACAACCGATCCTTAAAGCTTCCATGCCCCATTAATGAAAATGGAGAATCTTTTCAATCTCTGGAACGAGGCGGGGCATTACTCGATTGACGATACGTTGATGTATTTCAGCGTTCATCACGATGTAGTCCTCTCGGCGCTTCATATCCAAGATGATCCCGTCACGTTCTTTCGCGGCCGAGCCAAGGGCGACTTGTCCTTTATGCTTATCGCCTTCGCTCCACAAACCGATAAGCCAGTCGCAATCATCTGGTTCAAGCACGCGTGGTACCAGGAGGACCGGCGCAATCCGGCTTACCGGTTCAACCGGAGCGACATATGATGCTTCGCGGATATATCCATCAAGTGACGCTTTTAGATCAATTTCTGGGTCATTTAACCTGATAATACCGCAGATACGTTGATTTGGATTTAAAACGTAGACCGCCGGCGCGGGAACGCCCGACATGTCAGCAAGAGTAGATGTAATCTCACAATTTGCATCCGACATTGTCTGAAACGGCCAATTCGCTGCAATTTTCTGTGCTTTAGCCTCTGCCACAGGCGCACATATGAATGTCGCCACCTGTATGATTTCAGGGTCAAACAAAATGCTTGGCATTATCGAATTTGTGAGTTGCTACAGGTTTTGATCGTCACAAAAAATCATTACCACAGGCTTGCCAACAACATCGACATAGAATTCGAACATATCATCGTCTGTATCTGGGCAGCTAAATACTGGGAAATGATCGCCCGCGCCCAGACGTGGCTGTATTTGCACTTTTTGTGTCGCGGACGTTCAGTCTATCACTTATGAATTTAACCAGTCTTATTCTGGCAGAGGAACTTTAATTAGTACATTGCCATGTTCGAATATACGCATGCTCAAATCGAAAATACTTGGTTTGAAGCATTTATGTGAATATGTGCTCGTTTCCTCATTTGACATCAGGCACCGTGCCACTAACGTTCGATGGCCGAAGATCATCAGGACTAAATCATGCGCCAACGAAAACTTTCCCAATTTACATTCCTACTCGTCATGACCGCATTCCTCAGCGCCTGCGACGATACAATTGATATTTATGATCACCGCCGCGGTGATGCTGAAAATTATATGATTGCCGTTGCGCATCCGCTGGCAGCCATCGCTGGACGAGACATACTGGCCCAGGGCGGCAGTGCCGTCGACGCGACAATTGCCGCAGAAATGGTTCTAACTCTTGTTGAGCCTCAATCATCTGGCATAGGTGGCGGCGCATTCCTAGTCCATCATGATGCATCCAAATCTGAATTTGAAACCTATGATGGCCGTGAAATGGCCCCCGCCTCAGCACATCCAGAAATGTTCTTAAAAGACGACGGCACGCCCATGGATTGGCCAGGCGTTGCCCTTGGTGGCCATGCTGTTGGCGTCCCCGGACTTATTCGAATGCTCGCGATGGCACATGCCGAACATGGCGTCATGGCGTGGGAAGATTTATTCCAACCTGCGATAAAACTGGCAGAAAACGGCTTCTACGTCACACCGCGACTAGCTGGTTTATTAGCGAACGATACCGAATTGCGGACTGTTCCTGGGACACGAGAGTATTTTTATCCGAACGGCGAGCCCCTAGAAGAAGGTGATCTTCTTAAAAACCCGGCACTTGCAAAAGTTTTGCGCCAAGTTGCCTCAACTGGGCCCAATGCTTTTTATGCGGGCGAGATCGCAAAAGGCATTGCTCAAGCCGTCTCGAACGCCCTGGTAAATCCAACGCCTATGACACCTGGCGATCTGGCAGGCTACGTCGCAAAAAAACGCCCACCCGTTTGCGCAACCTACCGAATGCATCGCGTATGTGGGATGGGGCCACCGTCATCTGGCGGCATCCTCGTTGCACAAACATTAGGTATTCTGGATCATTTTGATCTCAGCCAGTATGAGCCGTTTTCCGTTGAGGCGGTGCATTTGATTATAGGTGCAAGCCAGCTCGCCTTTGCGGATCGTAATTTTTATGTCGCAGATAGTGATTTCATTCCAGTACCTGTCGCCGCGCTGGTCGACCCCAATTACCTGGCTGAGCGCGCAAGCCACATTGACCCAGACAAAGCGATGCAGAATGTCCGCCCCGGGCGCCCAGGACGCAGTGCATGGAACTGGCGTGCGAGCCCAGAAACTGAAAAAGGCCTGTCGACGACGCATTTCAGCGTCCGCGACCAATATGGCAATATTGCCTCGATGACTGCCAGCATTGAACGCGCATATGGCTCGAAGCATATGACACAGGGCTTTTTGTTAAATAATCAGCTGACTGATTTTTCATTCAAGCCGACACACATGGGACACCCAGTTGCGAATGCAGCGGCCCCACAAAAGCGACCTCGGAGCACCATGTCTCCTACGATTGTCTATGATGCCGATAGAGAGCCAGTTCTGGCGATTGGCTCCCCCGGAGGCTCTCGGATCGCTGGCTATACGTTAAAAGCTATTATTGGCGTCCTGGATTGGGACATGCACGTCGCCGATGCGATCGCCACACCAAATATCGTCAGCGGTGGTGGGCCCGTCACGCTTGAGAAAGACAGCGATGCCGAAGCGCTTAAACCTGCACTTGAAGCGATGGGGCATAAAGTGAGAATTCGACCTATGACGAGCGGTCTCCATGGGATTCATTTCCATAAAGATCACATGACAGGCGGGGCAGACCCTAGACGTGAAGGCATTGTTCTTGGTGATTAAATTTCGTCAGTAATCGGCGATGGATGCTCTTCGATATCGCTGGGCAAGATAATCTGAAAAGTCGTTCCATTCTCATCACTTCGGGTCAACGTGATCTCGCCCCCATGCTCGTGAACGATATCGCGAACAATAACCAAACCAAGGTCCGTACCGCCTTTTCTGCTGGAGCTGGAAAACGGTTTGAACAAGTTCTCACTTGCTTTTTCAGACAACCCAGGACCGTTATCAGTTACATCAATAATAATCGTTTCATCTGAGAATCTTGAGGTGATTATGAGTTTTGCACCACCCGCCTGAACCGCATTGCTGCACAAATTCGCGATACCGCGAAGTAAATGCCGACGGTCAGCCACAATATCTAACTCGGGATCAATATTTATATCCCAAACTGTTTCAGAAAAATCATCCGAAAGTGACAAGTTGCTGCGCACTTCTTCGATAGGGTCATACAATCCAAATCGCCGCGGGCGTAATACCAAAGCATCATCGGCTGCGTAGTTCAGAGTTTGGCGAAACAGATCAATCGCGCGGTCGATGGCCTTCATCAGGCGCGGCGTCACGCGCTTTACTTCTGGGTCTTCAATGTATTGCAGCTTATCCGAGACCAAAACGGCGGTCGCAAGTGTATTTCGGAGATCGTGATTGATCTTGGCCATCGCCCCACCAAGAGCTGCCATGCGCCCTTGCTGTTTGAGAGATAGCTGAACTTGGCGCTGCATCTCAGCGAGCTCTAATTGAGCCGTTCCAATTTCATCACTGCGACCTGTGGGCGCAATAATTTTTGTTGCGTCTTCAGTATTGTCACTAAAACTCATCATAGACCGCGTAATGCGTTGGATAGGACGTACAATCATCCATTGCAGCGAGATATATACCATGGTCGCGGTGATAAATGAGATGACAATCGAAAGATTTAAAATGCGCGCGGAGAAATCAAACATCGCGTTGCGCATGGTCCGTTCTTCAAAAAGAACCTCAACAACGGCATCGGGTTGTCTGGGCGGCATGCCAACCGCACGGATAACCCGATTGTCCGTGCGCAACATCGTATCGAAAGCATCAAAGACCAGCCCAACGAATGAAATATCACGCATATCAACAGTAAGATCGACGGCCAGTGGCATATCCCCACCAACCATCAGCATCTTGCGATCTTCCCGCGCCACAATAATGGCCAAGGCATCTGTCTGAAATAAAAGTTCGTTCTCAAGGTCCTGATTGGGCTGTGTTTCGGGCATGGCATTCAATGCCAGTATCGCAAGGTGCGCACAACCAATATAGTCTTCCATTTATGCCAATCGGAACCAGGCGATAGATGGCGTCCAGATCAAGACTTCTGCGAGCATCACAAAACTGACGGTCAGAATCAGAAGCCGTGTCGATAGGTTTACAAATCTTCTTGGCATCGATTTTTTTGTCTGATCTGCTTCGCTCATTGGTTTTCCAGCACTACTTTAGCCAAACATAGATAAGAAACGCACAATCTTCCGCGTCTTTTCACTAAATAGCGATGGCGTATAATAACTACCTGCTACCCGCTTATTCACTTCGCCAAACGTCGGATACGGCGCAATCATCGTGGCAACCCCACCAATCTTAATTTTCTGCGACATTGCTAAAACCCAGGTATGGATCTGCTCGCCCGCATGTGGCCCAACGATACCACACCCAAGGATAACACCTTTTTTGGTCGTTATCGCTTTGACCATGCCATGTGTTTCACCCTCAGCCTGCGCACGGTCGTTCTCATGAAAAGGCCAGCGCAAGACGCGAATATCATCGCCGTATTGTTCTTTCGCCTGCGCTTCGGTCAAACCAACTTGGGCGAGTTCAGGAGAGGTATACGTAACCCAAGGCACCGAGCTGTGATCCGCCTTGGCAGGCAACCGGAACAAAGCGTTCTTGATGACAATGCCTGCGTGATAGCCAGCAACGTGGGTAAACTGCAGCCCACCTGCGACATCACCAATAGCAAAAATCTTCTTGTTTGAGGTCCGAAGCCGCTTATCCACCTCGATACCCTTTGGTGAGTAGGTCACATTCGCGGCCTCAAGGTTCAAGCCGTTAACATTAGGCCGCCTACCCGTCGCCACCAAAAGATGCGAGCCATCTAACGTTTCTTCGCCCTCATCAGATTCAAGAACAACGGCAATGCCGTCACCAGATTTCTCAATCCGCGAAATTTTAACACCTTCACGAATGACCAGTCCTTCTGCATCAAGTTGCGCTCTGACAACTTCAACCAGCTCTTGATCATCTTTCGGCATAACCTTGAATACTTCGAGGACAGTCACATCACATCCCAACTGACGATGCGCTTGCGCAAGCTCGATACCAATGGGTCCACCACCTATAACAATTAGATGCTTTGGCAGCTCATCCGCATAAAAGACGTTTTCGTTTGTATAGAAAGGAACATCGCTCAAGCCTGGAATGGGTGGCACAAACGCCGATGATCCCGTTGCAATGACGAATCTCCGCGCCGTAATGCGTGTGTCACCGGCTTCGACCTTATTCGCATCAACGAATTTTCCTTCGTCTTCAATGACCTGAACACCGAGGCCTGTAAATCTTTCAACAGAATCATTAGGCGCAATTGCGCCAATCGCGCCGTGCACATGTTCAAAGACCCGCTTTGCATCAACTTTGGGCGCTCCCGCGTCGACCCCAAACCGTGCGGCATCTCTTATGTGTTGAGCCGCATGCCCTGCTGCCAATAGCGCTTTAGACGGCACACAGCCATAGTTCAGGCAGTCACCGCCCATTTTACCTTTTTCAAGCAATACGGTATCAGCGCCCATCTGCACGGCACCTGAACTGACCGAAAGACCGCCAGATCCTCCACCGATGACGCAAATATCTGTGATTATTGTTTTACTCATGTGTTCAAGCCCCTGGCGTGGCGGATTTACCACGACGAATGCGTTTATAAACCACTGGTACAAGCGATAATAATGCCAACCCTAAAATAGGGCCTAAAATTTGAGGCGTGAAGATAATACCCAAATCAGGTGTTCCTCCTTGCTCAAATACAGCGCCTAACCCGTTTCCAACACTGGCATATACCAGCGATCCCGGCATAATTCCAAAAAACGTTCCAATCATATATGTCCGCATTTTTACGCCCAAGAATGCAGGGACGAGATTAACCAGCCAGAACGGAAATAATGGGACGAGCCGCAGTACAAACATGTAACTGAGGGCGTTTTCATTAAACCCGGCTTCCATTTTTTTAATCGAGCTACCTGTTTTTGATCGAAAAAAGTCAGCCAAGGCATAACGTGCTATAAGAAAAATTGCCGTCGCACCGAGTGTGGCGCCCGTCACGACATAAACACCGCCCACGACAGTGCCAAACACGAAACCGCCTGCCAACGTTGCCCAAATAGCCCCCGGTAAAGACAAGGCAACCATGACACAGTAACCAGCAACAAATATCACAGCTGCCTGCACCTGATTCTCTGCAGTCCAGGTTGTAAAAAACTCTCGATGCTCACTAAGCGCCTGGAAAGAAAGGTACTTATTCAGCCCCAAGGCAAAGAATGCCGCGATACCAGCCGCAATAATAAGCAACGATAACAGCCGCATAACCAATGATTTTTTTGGTGCCACAGACACCGTATTCATATTTAAATTTTGATCGCTCTCAGACATGAGCGCCACTCCATCTATTAAAAAAAATTTCACCCCTACAGCGATCAATCTTACGTTTTAGATCGACGCCAACCCCTGCGCACCAATGGCCCGCGAACATCGGCATTGTCGCAATATCGCCACCTTGAGCAACCTACGTTACACTGACGCCTTTTCAAGTTCACGTGAGCAGGGTAAACAATTTCCAACTAATAAGCATGCGGTCGTTGACTTGCCTGCAACCAGACCGTATACAGCGGTCGATTTTGAAGGAGAAGTTTCGTGAAACGCACGTACCAGCCGAGCAAGCTAATTCGCAAGCGCCGTCACGGCTTCCGTCACCGTATGGCGACGGTAGGTGGTCGTCGAGTGCTTCAAAACCGCCGCGCCAAGGGCCGCAAGCGCCTGTCCGCTTAAGGCCAGCGGTCGTTCTTACGCCCGCATGTCTACGTCCCCTACATTGCCACACATCACCCGCATAAAGCGGCGGCGTGATTTTTTGGCAACTGCTGGCGCAAGACGTAAGTGGGCAACAACGGGAATGGTTGTTCAGGTTCGCAAGCGCAGACCCGGTGAAGCCGGGGATGATCTTGTGCGTGTTGGCTTTACAACCAGCCGCAAAGTGGGCAACGCCGTGATGAGAAACCGCGCACGCCGCAGATTGCGTGCATGCGTGGACGCCGTACTTCCGGGTATTGTTAAACCCGGCCTAGACATTGTCATCATCGGTCGTGCCGCGACCACAGCAAGACCGTTCGACGCCCTAAAGGATGATTTCTTGAAAAGCTTGAAGAAATTAGATGCCGTTGATCGTATTACCGATGAGGTATCATGCAATGGCGTCTAAAATCATCGCATGGCCGTTTCGCGCCTTAATCGCTATTTATCAATACTGCATATCCCCATTTATCGCGGGAGCATGCCGTTTTCACCCAAGCTGTTCTGCTTATGCAGACGAATCATTTCAAACGCACAACGCATTCAAGGCAAGTATTTTGACTTTGAAACGTATCAGTCGTTGCCACCCCTGGGGGGGTTCGGGATACGATCCCGTCCCCGCAGCAATTGCGGTCGACAATGATGACCGAAAAGGGAGCCCCGAACGCTCATGACCGATAATAAAAACATGATCCTGGCTATCGTCTTATCGATTGCCATTCTTGTGCTTTTCGAGACTTTCTTTAATCCGGGGCCGACACCTGAGCAGCAAGCGGCGGCAACAGCAGCCCAACAGCAAGCTCAATCGGGTCAGGCAACGCCTGCAGCACCGAACGGTCAAATCCCAGCAGTTCCAGGCGGCGCGCCAATCGCGAGCTCGGCAGAATTAATAGAACAGAGCCGTAAAGCAGCCCTAGACGGCACCCAGCGTGTTCGTATTGATACACCTCGCCTACACGGCTCCATTTCACTTACAGGCGGTTTGGTCGACGATCTGACGCTAGCTAAGTATCGTAAGAGTATTGACCCTGAGAGTGACGAGATCGTGTTGTTATCACCACGTGGATCTGTTGGCGCCTACTATTCCGGCTACGGATGGACTGGCACCGAAGACCAGCCAATGCCTGGCCTGGATACAGAATGGACCGCGGATCGTGCCACGCTGACGCCTGACCAACCTGTCACACTAACCTGGGACAACGGTAAAGGGCTGGTCTTTAAACGTATCATGAGTATCGACGAAAACTATATGTTTGGTGTCGAGCAGCGCGTTCAGAACAACACGGGCAACGCCATGACGCTCTATCCATTTGGCCTTATCAGCCGCTACGGCACACCAGAAACAACAGACTTCTATATCCTCCACGAAGGACTGCTCGGTGTTACCGGCGGTCAACTCCAGGAAATTGACTATTCTGATCTGAGCGAAGAGCCTGCTGGCATTTCAGCTGAAACTACAGGCGGCTGGATCGGCATCACAGATAAGTATTGGTTGGCGACGTTAGTGCCTAATCAGAGTGAAACAGTACAAACACGCTTCCTACAGCGTAAAGAAGGCCTTGTAGACGTCTATCAGGCAGACTTCCTGGGTGCACCAGTTGTTGTCCCGGCAAACGGCACAGCATCATCAGCAAGCCATCTCTTTGCCGGTGCAAAAGAAGTCACACTGCTTGATGCGTATTCTGAGGAATTGGGTATCGAGAATTTTGACCTGGCCATCGACTTTGGCTGGTTTTACTTCCTCACCAAACCAATCTTCCTGACATTGCTTTGGATTAACTCCAGCGTGGGTAACTTAGGGGTTTCAATCCTCTTGCTCACAGTCGCCATTAAGGCGTTGTTCTTCCCGCTCGCAAACAAATCATATGTTTCGATGAGCAAAATGAAGAAGCTCCAGCCAGAAATGGTTAAGCTACGCGAGCGCTTCTCCGAAGATAAGGTGAAGCTGAATCAGGAAATGATGGCACTTTATAAGCGGGAGAAAGTGAATCCGGCTTCAGGTTGTTTGCCCATTCTGGTTCAAATTCCCGTCTTCTTCGCACTTTATAAAGTGCTGTTCGTGACAATCGAAATGCGTCACGCACCGTTCTTTGGCTGGATTCAAGATTTGTCTGCGCCAGACCCAACATCGCTTTTCAACCTGTTTGGTCTAATTCCATTCACACCACCAGATTTCTTGATGATTGGCGTATGGCCGCTGTTGATGGGCTTCTCAATGTTCATTCAACAGAAATTAAATCCGCAACCTGCAGATCCAATTCAGGCGAAGATTTTCCTCTTTATGCCGCTGTTCTTCATGTTCTTGCTGGCAAGTTTCCCAGCTGGCCTCGTGATTTACTGGGCTTGGAACAACACGCTCTCGATCATCCAACAGTGGATTATCATGCGGCGCATGGGCATTAACACAAAAGACGCCCTAAACTAGGCAACAACAATGACACAGGACGCTCCGGAATACGATCAGCATGAACTGGAAGCCGGGCGCCTGCTCTTTGCAGGTGAGATCGACTTCGTGCTGGGTGCGCGTGCAATGGAGCAAATCCCGACGGGGAATATCCCCGAGATTGCGTTTGCAGGACGCTCCAACGTTGGCAAATCGAGTTTGCTGAACGCACTGACCGGTCGCAAAAGTTTAGCCCGGACGTCAAATACGCCTGGGCGGACGCGCGAAGTGAATTTCTTTAACGCCAAAGATCGCCTTATGCTTGCCGATTTACCGGGATATGGCTATGCGCGGGTCTCAAAGACTGAAGTTGAAGGTTGGACCCGGCTGATTGAAGACTATCTCCGAGGCCGCGTTCAGCTTCGCCGCTGCTGTTTACTGATCGATTCCAGACATGGACTTAAAGATAGTGACCGAACAGCCATGGCAATGATGGACCAGGCAGCGCAAAACTATCAAATTGTGCTGACAAAATGTGACAAGATCAAACCAGGCCCGCTTAAAAAGCGCGTTGAAGATATCACCTTAGAACTCGCAAAACATGGTGCTGCGCATCCGCAAATCATGTGCACAAGTGCGCGAGATGCAGGCGGTATCGCGACGCTTCGGGCTGAACTGGGCCGCTTAGCAGAACCATTATAGTGTAAATATCGATCAAAGGATTAGCGTTTCCAGAGCGCATACGCTAATTTTCCCGCCATGAGCAAGAAACATGATGAAAATCGCGAGGCTAACCTAGCCAAAGCCTTAGTTCTTTCGGAAGCCCTGCCTTATATGCGGCGCTTTACCGGACGTACCGTCGTGGTCAAATTTGGCGGCCATGCCATGGGCGATACAAAACTTTTTGACCTATTTGCCCGTGACATGGTGCTTCTACGCCAAGTCGGCATCCGACCAATAGTTGTGCATGGCGGCGGACCACAAATTGGTGCGATGCTGGAAAAGCTTCAAATCAAGTCTGAGTTTATCGATGGATTGCGGGTAACCGATCAATCAACGATTGATGTCGTGGAAATGGTTTTGTCCGGCTCAATCAACAAAAAGATCGTTTCAGCGATCAATAATGCAGGCGGCACGGCCATTGGACTGTCTGGCAAAGATGGGAACCTCATTCGTGCCGATCGCTTAAAACGCACAAAGCGTGATCCTGATAGCAATGTTGAGCGGGTCATTGACTTGGGTCTTGTTGGCCAACCCAAAGTTATATCAACGGCTGTGCTCGATGCCTTTAAAGATAGTGACGTTATTCCGGTGATCGCACCAATTGGTACCGGGCCTGATGGCGAGACCTTAAATATCAATGCAGATACCGCAGCAGGCGCGATTGCGGCCGCAACACAAGCCTGTCGCATGTATATGCTGACAGATGTAGATGGTGTCCTTGATGCGGATCAGAACCTCATTTCTGAACTTAAAGTTTCAGAAGCTCAGGCAGCTATTGAAGCTGGCGTGATCACGGGCGGCATGATCCCTAAAATCGAAACGTGCATTGAAGCTATCCAGGGTGGCGTTGATGGCGCGGCCATTATTGATGGGCGGATCAGCCACACCGTTCTCGTCGAATTGTTTACCGAAGGTGGCGCGGGCACTCTGATAACGCGCGGTTAACGGACACCTTAAAGGCGTCGAACAAAATCGATTTGCCACACGAGGTCTTTTTACGGGACCGGGTATTCACCATTATTTGCATAGAGCACCTTACCCGCTTAAATGCCGGCCAATTGTTCTTGCACGATCTCGGCCGTGTTTGCTGAAAGGCTCGCCCGCCAAGAAATGGCTAGACAGCCTTTTGCATTTTTTTGCGGCGCATGTCCGTTCAACAATGCGTAAAGACAAATCAGACATCACTGCAATCATCGCCATTGCGAGCTTTTTCTGACCTTCATTAATCGTATTAATGACTTCGGCCTCATCAAGCTTTCCATCAGCCCACATTTTAGCAGCGCGATCAAATTCGGTATCATCGTCAACACTCATGCCACTTTGAACGCCATCAGATGAGCCCAGAGCATCAGGCATAACCGCTTCGCCATCACCTAAACGTTTGTGAACCACATCTCGAACTGCCGCATATGCTTTTGGCGACAGATCTTTTCGTGCGGCCATGCGTTTCAATATATCATCAGCAACAAAGCGCGCTATTTTCACCGCCGCCGATGTAGGAAGACGCGGCCGCATAGCAAGGGGCTTATGCCAAAGGTTAATCTGATCCGCTTGATCAATAACTTTGCTTAATGTCTCTTCACGAATTTGTGCACTATCGTTCCCCAAAAGAAGCGCAATTGCATCCGTATCTGAACTATCAACAATGGCGCTGGAAACAGCATTGGAAACATTTTCCCGCTGAGAAACCGTCTGAGTGCAACCTTCTGAAGGCTTAGCGCGAATAATTTCGATTAAGTCTTCATCGTTGAGTATCAGCGAAAACTGCAATGCCGGCGTTGCCACGGCTGCTTCAACATCCCATGCAAGCCTGCGGATGACGTCTGGCGGCGCGTTAGCCACATCCCGTAAAGCCTCAGACAGTATCTGCCGCACGCGTGTCGCTTGATCTTTTGCCAATATAGATAATGCATCATATGTCATGTGGCGCAGACGATTTTGTTCGTCGGCGGTCAATCCAGGTGAAAGACGCGCAATTTTCTTAGCTAAAGAACTTCGAACATTCTCATTCTTATATTTCGCTAATAACAGATCCGCATGTTCAGGTGCTGCCGTATTCGACGCTATGCTCTTGCGAACATTTGGAGAAGGGTCATCAGCAAGATAATAGAGGACTTCTCGCGGAACATCATTGCGCCCTGCCAAATCTGCGCGTGATTTTTCGTCACCATCAACGGCAAGCGCTTTGGCTTCCTCGTAAGAAATTACTTTCTTCTTTTTCTTCGACTTCTTTGAGAAAATTTTCCAAACCATAATTAAATCAGTACTGAGTATTTATCATGCACGCGCGCTTATATCGGAGAAGAACTCGATCTGCCAATCAATTTCTTTCTGAGCCATTGGGAAGCTGTCGTCTGCTGGAAGTTCAATTATTTCTGATGGAGCGATCCGGCCCATTTGCTGTTGGATCATAACCAACAATGATGATGGCAATCTGGCTTTCCCAATGAGTGCAAAAATACCTTTCGGGCTTTTTTCAACAAAAATCTTTCGCGCCACAGTGAGGTCTACAGCACTTCGAACGATTAAGGCCGCAAAGACAAAGACGTGGTCACCAGCTTGCATGTCCTTAACGATAGACGCGTCTGTCAGCTTATTACTGACATGGAGCCGAGCGACCTTAGCAATCGGTGGTTCAACTTTTAAGAAATCAAATCCGGCGCCAACGGCATTCGTATCATCAACTTTATTCCCGCCAAGCCGGTCTCGGACGATGTCACTTACGGCGGCAAGAGCTGTCGGATCTAGGTCTGATCGTTGTTTCAATGCGTCCAGTAAGTTTTCAGCAAGGAACCCTGCCATCCGCTGCGCAGCGCCGTCTGGTAATTCTGGGCGTGAAACAAGCGGGGCATGCCACAATTCTACATTGCTTGATTGATTGATGAGATCATCGAGCGCCTCTTCACGAATTTGGGCACTGTCATTCCCTAAAAGGTCAGCGATGTCATCCACATCTTCCGTTCCGATGATTGCATCAGCCAGGTTTTCTGAAACATTTGAGCGACGGGAAATCGCCGCAACGCCCCCGTTTGCCGGCCCTTTTTTCAATGATCTGAATAAGATCAGATTCACTGAGAACAGGGGAGAATTCGAGAATCGGGCCAGAAACTTCAATCTCAAGATCGCTCGCAAGCATCTTGATGATTACTGCAGGCGCATCGACAACGTCCTTGAGGGCGTCGGAAAGGATCGCGCGGACTTTGGTATCTGATCCCTTGCGAGGGTTGCCAGCGCTTCATGCGTTTGTGCGTAAATCTTGCTGCTTTCTGCCACGTTCAATTCAGGCGCAACCATCGCAATTTTTGCAGCAAGACCCCCACGAACATCCGCATCCGTATCTTGTGCCAACAACAAATCCGTCTGCCGGGGTGCACGCTCGTTACTGGCAACGGCAAGACGAACATCTGCCGACGTATCTTCTGCCAGATAATATAAAAGTTCGGGCGAGAGATCTTCTCGTTCGGCGAGCGCACGCCTCACAGACGCATCATCACTCCGTGCAAGTTCTTTTGCACGTTCGTAGGTAATTTCTTCTGGTCCGAGTGGCCCTGTCATGCCGCGCCTTTTATACTGCAGTTATCGCACATGCTATTCAACTTTAGCCCTGTGGCTCAAGAGGTGTACCCGGTGCAGGCGCTAACTCAAAGTTACCCTTGCTGCGTTTTTTAACTGAGTACATTACTGCATCAGCACGCGCTAAGAGATTATCCAACGATTCGCCAGTGCTTGGGTCAAAGAACGCAACTCCTACCGAAATGCCGAGCGGATGATCGTCATCGCCAGACATCGAGATCATTTCTTTGCTCATTGCGAGTAGTTGCTGGACGCGTTTTACACTTGTCTGCTCATCAATGCCGTCGAGCCATATTGCAAATTCATCACCGCCTAACCGCGCGACTAAGTCACCCGGCCTCGAAAAATTAATCATTATGTCACGAAGATATAAAATAGCTTCATCACCTGCCTGTTGCCCATTCACATTATTGACCCGTTTGAGGTTATCCATATCGACATAGTACATCGCAGCCGTTTGGGCACTTCGCTCAAGTCTGGATATCCGCCTTGGCAACTCCTCATCATAAAAGGCCCGACGGTTGAGCAATCCTGTCATCCCATCCGTTCGAGACAATTTTACAATACGTTCGTGATTAGCAATCTGCTCGTTCGCAATGCCCAGTTAATTTGCAACATCAGTCAGCATCATACGGTGATCATCATCCCAAGGCACTTCTTGTGCAGGCTTCCACATCGCCAACGCGCCATTAACTTCATTTCGATATTGAGTCGTCGCCATTAGACCAGACCAGTTGTCGATCTGAATATCCATGACTTCGCCAGCGCGGAGCTTGCTAATATTTTCGTGCAACGCTTCGAGGCCTTCAACATTGCCGTATTCGGCAGCGATCGCAAAACTATCAGCGGCTAAATCTTCACGGTAAATGCGTGAGCCAGCAGCACCCAAAGCCCGCGCAGTCGCAGTCGCCGCAGCAACCAACATATCGTTAGGTTCGATCTCGTCACGAATTTGCCCAACGATGTAGTTCAAAAGCTGTTCACGGTGACGCGCGCGGGCAAGAGCGGCTTCGCTCTCTCGCTCTTCTGTCACATCACGGCAATTTCCCCGGCATCCGATCCAGGTTTCGCTGTCATCATCGTTTTTAACCAAGGGGAGTGCTGAAACAACTATGCATGCGGTCGACCCGTCTTTGTTGGTCATCCACATTTCAATGTTGTCGAGCTTACGATTGGTCGTAAATGGTAAAGGCGTAAACTCGTCCGGATCAATCACAAACTTCCGAGCCGCTTCACCAATGAGTTCATCGGGCTTATAGCCCAGGGCACCTTGAGGCGAGACAAAAATGAATTTGCCCGACGCATCCACTTCCCATGAAAAGTCACTGGATATCTCAACAAGGTCTTTATACCGCTGTCTCGATTCAACGAGCGTCGTACGAAGGTTACGCTCCATGGTTAGGTCGCGTGCCAGAACCAGCGTTTTTGTAACAGCTTTTTCCGCATCCAAGACCGGGACGGCAGTTACTTCCAGGACGAGTTCGCCACGACTGGTTGCAATTGTCACCGTCGCATTGGCGATACTTGTACTTTCGGCAGATTTTTCAATGAGCGCTTCAATCTCGGGCACGACGCCACCAACTAACGCTTTCTCTAATCCAACACCTTTTGCATTGGCAAGGCTCGGTTTGGCGTCCGCATTCAGCAACAAAGCTGGTCCAGGATAACCTGCAATCAATTTTATATCATTATCGCTGGCAACATTCTTATCGTCCGATGTTACCTTATCGTCAGCCATTAAACGTACCTGTCCCCCATTTCCGCTAGAATATATACTAGAAGATGCTTTCCGCCCGTGCCAGCCTACTATTAAATGTTTTCTGAATCAGCTTGTCAGTGATCGTTTATACCCGTTAATTAAACGTACTATGGAATCAAACGACACAAATAAAACCCCACATCGCATCCGCCAAAGCCCTGACGAGCTTATGGCAGCCGAAGTATGGATTTTTGACCTCGACAACACGCTGTACCCAGCCGCTTCAAAACTTTTTGATCAAGTCGACTGGAACATGACGCGCTTTGTCGGAGAATTACTTAATCTCGAGCAAATTGAGGCGCGGAAACTGCAAAAGCAGTATTTTCGTGAGTACGGAACAACAATGCGCGGCCTCATGACATGCCATGATGTCGATCCAAAAGAATTTATGGACTACGTCCACGATATCGATTTGGCGCCAATCTCCGCAAACCCGATTTTAACGGAAGCCCTGGCTAAACTCCCCGGGCGCAAAGTCATCTATACCAACGGCACCACAACACACGCCGAAAACATTACCCAGCACCTGCAGATTGACCATCATTTTGAAGGTTGTTTCGATATCATCGATGCTGAATATGTACCAAAACCTGCAACAGGCCCTTATGAAACTTTTTGTGCGCGATTTGATATAGATCCCAAAACCGCCATCATGGTTGAGGATATGGCACGCAATCTGGTGCCCGCTGCTGCACTGGGCATGACCACGGTCTGGCTCGATACAGACGTTGACTGGGCGCGTGATGGCGCAGAACACGGTCATGTCCATCACCGGACAGTCGATATTGCCACATGGCTCAATGATGTCGTCTCCGGCGTGCAGCCGAGTTGACACAGCCCAACTGCCGCGTCAAATTCCTGGCACATTTATTAAACGAGAATATTGCACAGAAATAACACAGAGGATCACCATGGATACCAATCAGCTTGAACAAATCATCGACAACGCCTGGGATGATCGGGATAACGTTTCGCTGACCACCACAGGTGAAATTCGCGACTCCGTCGGCGAAGCCCTAAACCTTCTCGACAAGGGTGAATGCCGCGTTGCCGAAAAAACAGATGGTGCATGGCAGGTCAATCAGTGGCTTAAAAAATCTGTGTTGTTGTCGTTTCGCTTGAACGACATGGCTCCAATCCCTGGCGGCCCTGGTGGCGCACATTGGTGGGACAAAGTTCCATCCAAGTTTGAAAACATGGATGAAAATGCGTTTAGAGCCGCCGGTTTCCGTGCTGTTCCAGGCGCGATTGTCCGCCATTCAGCATTTATTGCGCCAAACGTCGTCTTGATGCCAAGCTTTGTAAACCTAGGCGCATACGTTGGCGAAGGCACCATGGTCGATACATGGGCAACCGTTGGCTCATGTGCTCAAGTGGGCAAAGGCGTTCACTTATCTGGAGGCGTTGGCCTTGGCGGTGTCCTTGAGCCACTTCAGGCAGGACCTGTGATCATCGAAGACAACTGCTTCATCGGTGCACGTTCAGAAGTTGTTGAAGGCGTTATCGTCGAGGAAGGTTCTGTTCTTTCGATGGGCGTATTCATCACAGCAACGACAAAGATCATTGATCGTAACACTGGTGAAATCTTCGTGGGCCGTGTGCCTGCGTATTCCGTTGTGGTACCAGGCACATTGCCAGGCAAACCACTGCCAGACGGCACACCAGGCCCATCGCTGGCATGTGCAGTTATTGTGAAGCGCGTCGATGCGCAAACACGCTCAAAAACGTCGATCAATGAACTTCTTAGAACTTGATCCCCTCCAGCTTTCTGAAGCGCTAATCAAGCGTCCAAGCGTCACCCCAACAGATGCGGGTGCGTTGGATGTTTTGATTGAGTACCTGACGCCGCTTGGGTTCGAATGTCATGACCTGACTTTTGACGATGCGGATGGTGAGCCAACGCGTAATGTCTATGCGCGCCTTGGCACATCTGGGCCCAATTTCTGCTGGGCCGGGCACACCGATGTTGTGCCACCTGGCGATCTTGCCGATTGGACGTCTCCTCCGTTCGAACCTGAAATTCGCGACGACCGCCTATATGGTCGAGGTGCTGCTGATATGAAATGCGCCGTTGCGTGCATGATGACGGCGACGAAGTCTTTCCTTGAATCTAATGATGGCGAATTTAACGGGTCGATCAGCTTTCTGATCACGGGCGACGAAGAAGGTGACGCGACAAACGGTACAAAGAAAGTCTTGGATTGGCTTCAAGAACGTGGCGAAACAATTGATGCGTGCCTTGTTGGCGAGCCAACAAACCCAGACAACATCTCAGATATGGTCAAAATTGGGCGACGTGGCTCAATGAATGTGTGGTTGGATGTGGAGGGTGTGCAAGGCCATTCAGCTTATCCTCATCTTGCAGATAATCCAGTTCATAAAATCATGACCTTGTTGCGTTCATTAACCGATGTGCCCCTTGATGAAGGGTCTGATCATTTTCAGGCATCAACACTGCAAATAACAACGGTCGATGTGAATAATGCCGCTACGAACGTTATTCCAGCGCGCGCATCTGCACGGGTCAATATTCGCTTTAATGATCTTCATACCTCAGCAAGCGTCGAAGACACCCTTCGGGGTCGACTTGACCAAGCTGGCGGTGGATACGAGATGCGCACACGAGTCTCGGGTGAAAGCTTTTTAACGCCCCCAGGACAGCTCAGCGAGACCGTTTCTGATGCCATCAAGGCGATCACGGGCGGCACACCTGAGCTCAGCACGACAGGCGGTACGTCCGATGCTCGGTTTATCAAAGACCATTGCCCCGTCGTCGAATTTGGCTTGATCAATCAAACGGCACACAAGGTTGACGAGAATGCGCGGGTCTCTGATATCCATGCCCTTTCTAAGATTTACACACGTGTTTTGAGCGGGTATTTCGAGAAAACGTCGTAATGCTGCCTAGGGCAGAAATTGCCAAAGCATTATCCGGCGCCATCCAACTTGCAAAATTCGATAAAGCGGGGCTTAGCGCCTTTGGTCATACAGGTGAGGCAGCGAAACGATCATTTTTCGCAGCTGTCATCGTTGCACCCATGTTTCTGCTTTGGATTGCCACCCACGGGATCGATACAGCCATCGATGTTCCGCTCCCATCTGAATTAACTTTTGCATTTCTAAGTTATGTCTGTGGGTGGTTGATTTTTCCGATCCTGATGTGGCATGTCAGTGAAAAATTAGGCTGCCGTGCGCAGTTTTTTCATTTTCTCGCTGCCTATAACTGGGCTGCCGTTATCCAAAATGGCTTATTTATGGCCATGGACGTCATTTTTGTATCCATTGGAGCACCAGAAGGTGCGCGCGGATTATTTGGTCTGATTTTACTGGTCTACGTGTTGTTGTATGCATGGTTTGTTGCCAAAAGCGCCCTGGACCTGCCAGCAGGGCCCGCATGCCTTGTCGTCGCATTGGATATGATGGCGTCTGTGTTGTGGGAATCTTTTACCAACAACATGTCGACAAGCGGCTAGACGATCACGCGTCAAACATCCTTGCCATTGCCAATCATCTCATAGAGTGGCTGCAGCATTTCCTGCCAATCGAAGGTCATATAAATCGCACCAAGGCCAATGATCCCCATGAAAATCGGTGAACTCAGAATGCCGCCGATGGCTAGCAGTAAACCAACGAACCCCCATGCCCCTTGGCCACGAAACAATGCAATCAACGAGAACAATAGACCAAGTGGCGTAAAGATAAATGCCGGACCAAATATACCAAGCATACCGAAGCCAACAGCCAGATATCCTGAAAGCGGCGTCGATTCTTCAACCTGCTCAGACGCTGATAGCCTGTCAGTCTGATTTTCAGATAAACCAAGGGGTATTTTTTCCATAGATCAACTTTATCACATCAACACAGGCCTGAAAGCGGTCATTCATCATATGTAACTCGCGTGAGATAAAGCCCCTCAGGGGGTGCCGTGGGACCACCTGCGCGACGATCTTTTTTCATCAAAGCATCATGTACATCCCGCGCACGCCATTTACCGGCACCAACAATCTGCAAAGTGCCCACAAAATTTCGAACTTGGTGATGTAAAAAAGATCGAGCTTCACACGTCACATGAATTTCATCGCCAACCCTGGAAACATCCAACTTATTCACAGTCTTAACAGGCGATTTAGCTTGGCATTCACTGGCCCTGAATGTTGTGAAGTCATGATGACCAACGAGTTCTTGCGCAGCCTCGTGCATCACTTTTGCATCCAAAGGCGTTGCAACCCACCAAACCTGTCCTTCGTCTAATACAGGCGGCGGACGACGATTAAGGATGCGGTACAAATATGCGCGACCTGCTGCTGAATAACGCGCGTGAAAGTCATCAGATACATCTTCAACATGGAGAATACTCACAGGATACGGTCGCAAGTGATTGTTCAATGCGTCACGGACGGTCGCAGCGGAAAACGGTTTCTCAATATCCACGTGTGCAATTTGGCCCAATGCATGTACGCCTGAATCCGTTCGACCAGCACCTTGTACAAACGCGGGTTCACCTGAAAGCTTGAAGACCGCCGTTTCCACGGCTTCCTGCACGCCAAAGCCACTATCCTGGCGTTGCCAGCCGACAAAGCCGCTGCCGTCATATTCAATCGTTAACTTAAAGCGCGACATGGCAAGATTATCCGTCGAAGCTTGAACTCAAAAATTATTGGTTACTAGGGTATTTCTGTTAATGTAGCTAAATTGTCAAACGCAGGGAAATTCTGATGCAAGAAGATGATCGATCTTCTATCCTCATTCAGAACGAACGAGATTAGTTACATATCTTGCCATTAGATATATTGCCTATCAAAACGCCCGGGCTGAAACGCGCGCGTATGATCAAAAATGCTCACCTAAACAGCGTTGTTGAGCTATTTAGGGATGCGCATACCGGCAGCGGCCAATTGCATGTTCAAGATCTTTCCAATGAATTCGACTGGGAAGATGGCAATAATCATCCTGATCTTGTTCTTTTGCGCCGCGTCGCTGCCATGCCGAGCTATGACGTTTATTCATTGCGCGTCGCATTGAGAGAAATTGGCATCAAAGTTAATGACGTCGAGACACTCAAGCTGTCTCCCGAAATGAACCAGGAACTAACATCATATATGACGGATTTCACCCGCCCGCTCATATTGCAGATTTACGGTAAAGAAGACGGCGTTGAGATCGAGACATTTGAAGATGTTGTCCTATTATTTCGTGATCCCGATATGAAGCGCGCCCTTGAAAAATTAAAAATTATGGCTGACAAACTTGGCCTTAATCCTGAAGATGTCCCAAGTTTTATTGAAGATTATGGCGATATTTTCTTGTCGCTCTCGTACTATCGATGGTGCCTGGATTCGATTAATCCAATTATTGCAAATTTCCTGGAATCATTGCCTGACCTTCGTAAGAGCTATGTGCTTAAAAGCGATCAAATCCTACAAAAGAACGTCAATATATTGGAAGCAAAAGTGACTGAGCTTAACGCCCAACTTGTCGAACGTTTTGATAGCTTTGAACGCGAAACCCAGAATATGTGGGACGACATCTCCGCCGTAAAATTTCGCGAACTTCAAAAGGTCATAACAAGCTATCACAGGAGCTTAGGTGGCATACTTTGCGTATTGAGTGTAAGGATGGATTCCTGGCATTCATTGTTTCCAAAGCGCGAGATTGGCAGTCCACAAAAACGCGGGGAGTTCATCATGATTGAGATGCGCCAGGGCATTCATAAAATTAGAGGCGTGGATTCCTAAGTAGCCTGAGCAGCCAAACCTTAAGAATTAAGTTTTGTCCCACGTTTAATCGGATAGCCGCGCAAGAACGCATCAGCATCCATCATGCCTTTACCAGGTCTTTGTAATCGCACGGGGCGCACAGCACCCAAACCACAGGCAATCGACAATTCATTATCAATGAGTGTGCCGGGTTCACCCGTAGCATCGTTCAAAAGCTCTACGGCACCCACCTTGATGCGCGCATTCTCATGCTCAAACCATGTCCCCGGCCAAGGATTGAGCGCACGAACCTTACATTCGATTTCTCCGGCCAATGCCTGAAAATCGATCAGCCCCTCACCGCGTTCCAGCTTTGATGCGTATGTAATGCCGTCTGCAGACTGCGCAGTGGCAACAAGATCACCAGCGGCATATGCTGACAAGGTTGGCACTAACAATGATGCGCCCATTTCAGATAGTCGATCGTGCAGCGTACTCGCCGTTTCATCAGCAGCAATGGATGTTTTAGCTTCGGCAAGAACATCACCGGTATCCAAGCCCTCATCCATTTGCATAATGCCAACGCCAGTTTCCGTATCACCTGCCATGATCGCACGCTGGATCGGTGCAGCCCCTCGCCACCTGGGCAATAACGACGCGTGTACGTTCAAACAGCCCAATTTCGGCGCATCTAAAATCTCTTGCGGTAGGATCAATCCGTATGCCACGACAATGGCGGCATCGAGATTCAATTCTGCAAATTCAGCCTTCACGTCATCCGCACGCAATGACTTAGGCGTCCGCGCCGGGATGCCTAAGCGATTTGCCTCTGCATGCACAGGGCAAGGCCGTTCTTTTTGGCCCCGGCCCGCAGGTTTCGGCGGTTGCGCATAGACACATACGATCTCATGCCCGGCATCGATCAAAGCGCTGAGGGTTGTGACTGAAAATTCCGGGCTGCCCATAAATGCAAGGCGAAGGGGCTTGAAATCGCTCACGCTGGTTGCTGGGCGAGCTTTTTCGCCTTCACGAGTTTACGCAGGATCATATTGCGTTTGAGCGCAGAGACATGGTCGACAAACAAAATACCATCAAGATGATCGATTTCGTGCTGAATACATGTCGACAGCAACTCATCTGCTTCGATCTCGCGAATTTTATTATCTCGATCAAGGTAACGGATTTTCACCCGGTCCGGTCGAGTCACTTCAGCAAAATGCTCGGGCAACGACAAGCATCCTTCCTCATGGATACGATCATCATCGCCAACGTCAACAATCTGAGGATTCGCCATATACATGGGTGCCGGATCTTCATCCTGACGTGCAACATCAACAACGATCACACGGCGATCATCACCAACCTGAGGTGCTGCAAGGCCAATTCCGTTGGCGCTATACATGGTATCAAGCATATCATCCATAAGCGTGCGCACAGCATCATCAACCTTGTCGATCGATTTCGCTTTGATCTTCAGGCGCGGGTCTGGCGCAACAATGATCGGCATGACAGCCATAATAAAATCCGTTTTTGTTCAATTGATGATAAGGAAATATGACCTTGGCATCGGATCGTCAAGAAACGACACTCATTCTTTGTTTTGTTAGTTTGAGAATATCGACATGTGGCACGGCATTTTTGGCATCATCGCGTTCCCACTTATCGCCTGGGCGCTCAGTGAAAACCGACGTGGCGTTGACGTTAAAGCCGCTATCATCGGGATCGCGTTGCAGCTTGTACTGGCTGGCTTGTTGCTTGGTATTCCCCCGATAAAACATGCATTTCTTGCGCTCAATAATGTAGTTTTAATTATTGTCGAAGCAACCCGCGCTGGCACATCGTTCGTGTTTGGGTACTTGGGCGGCGGACAACTTCCGTTTGAAGCAACCGGCGCTGGAACAACTTTTAATCTCGCCTTTCAGGCCTTGCCGCTGATCCTTGTCATGAGTGCCTTGGCTGCACTTTTATTCCATTGGCGCGTCCTTCCCGTCATCGTCAAAGCCGCAGCCTGGATACTGCAACGGACGCTACGCCTCGGCGGCGCGCTAGGTGTTGGTGTTGCCGCAAACGTATTCATCGGCATGGTCGAGAGCCCGCTTCTGGTCAGGCCTTATGTAAAAGCGCTAGGACGCGGCGAACTATTCGTCCTCATGACAGCGGGCATGGCGACGGTCGCCGGGACTGTGATGGTCCTTTATGCCAGCATCCTGGGCGACGTTATTCCAGGCGCGCTGGGACATATCCTGACCGCGTCTCTTTTGAGTGTCCCCGCGGCGATCACCATCGCTGCCCTGATGGTACCCCTCGATGAACCAACACCAGGCGATATCGAGCTCCCAAAAGATGGAAATGCGATGGCAGCCATCACCCGTGGCACTATGGAAGGTGTCACCTTGTTAATTAATGTCATTGCCATGCTGGTTGTCGTCGTTGCTCTCGTGGCACTTTTAAATATGCTGCTGGGGCTTTTCCCAGATATTGACGGTGGTGCACTTAGCCTCGAGCGGATACTCGGCTGGATCATGGCCCCCATTGTCTTTCTGATGGGTATCCCTTGGTCGGAAGCATCAGACGCGGGGGCGTTGATGGGTGTCAAAACTGTCTTGAACGAGTTCCTGGCCTACCTGCAGATGGCAGCACTCCCCAGCGATGTCTTATCAGACCGTAGTCGTTTGATTATGACTTACGCGCTATGTGGCTTTGCAAACTTCGGCAGCCTTGGCATCATGATCGGCGGTCTGACGACATTATGCCCTGAGCGCCGGGACGAAATCATTGCCCTTGGTGGTCGCACAATTATCTCTGGGACACTGGTAACTTGCATGACCGGCGCTGTGGCCGGATTATTTTTTTAATCCTATCGCCTGACCCGGACACGGTAAGTCAAATCCATTTGCCCATTTTCTGGAACTGACACATCCCAGGTTGCAGAAATGCCATCACGTCGATGGGTCATATTTTCAGAGAGAATCTCCCAATCACCTGGGATTTCTTCCGTAACCTTTACAACTGATGTCGATGTACCACCGTTGCGAAAAGTAAGCGTGAATGCGGTCTCGGTGGTTCTGTCACCTGTTCGCTTAAAATCTGTCTGTTGGCGCTTAACTGTAACATCGAATGCGCGCCCAAGGTCCAGTGACACTTCGTTGCCAACAGCCGTATTGTTAATGCGGTCCTCGCCAATAAACCTTAAAGCCCCTTCGCTGTCGTGCACATATGCACGCAACACACCGGCAGGCAGCGGCACCCCAAGTTTGCTGTCGGTGTTATTTAAAAACTTCACGCGCTGGCGAACAGGCTGTGGTCTTTGCGTCCCTCGCACCGGACCAAACACGGGCGCGCCACTACGATATTCCAATACGCGCTCTGACTTAACGCCTTTCGCATCTAAAAGCCTGAGTTGACGAGTCTCCTTATTGCGCAGCGTCACACGACCTGGCATCGAATACATATGAAAGGCGGAGAGTTCACTTCTAGGCGCGTTGAAACTGCTAGAATCAGATGTTGCCATTGCCTCAGCGCGCATCAAAATCTTTCCACGCGGGGCCGGGCTTTCGCGGCGCACATCGCCAGCAACCAGCGACACATCAGCATTCGCAAAATCAACGCCCGCATTATTTGTTACCTTGGCCCAGGCATTTAGATCAAGTTGATCGTGCTTAGGCGTCAATACCGCCGTATAGACAGCATTCCAGGTGACACCGCTGGTTAAGTAAGCCATTTGCGCATCAATTGGGGCCTTAAGGCTCTCTGCGAACGTCAATGAAAGTGTCGGTGTTGCATTCAGGTCCGCCGGGACATCATTAAATACAATACGGCCGGGAGGATTCGTTTCGATACGCCCGCCAACACGCAGGACAAGACCACCTGCGATACTCAGAACTTCTGCCTGTTCGATTGTTTCCGCACCTGTCGCTGGATTGACCCGCACCAGTTGAACGGTTTTACCAAGCGACCGCGCGAGGAGCGTTTGACGGTTAAGTATATCCGAATCAAGGGCGATTTCATGCAAGGCAGGCCCATTGTTTAATGTTAGACGGACACTGTCGGTGATTATCATAGGACCGACACGGTCCAGCCTGACGGTTTTCTGCCCCTTGCCATCCAGTTTCCTGACTTCATCAACCAAGGCGAGCCCATTTGCATAAATAGTGAGGCGTGGCCCCATTTTTGAGATGTCTTGCGCAATCGCGGTATGCGTCAATGATACAGCGAGCGTAAAGACTGAGATGATTGATATGGCACGAAACATAGGTATTTATCCTCTGAGCTATCGTTCAAGTGCACAGACGTTTGCGTCATCGTCTATGCTCGGGCAAGCTTTTCGCACATGATTTTGACGAAAGAGAGGCAACGTGCAAGTCGACGTACAAACCCTGATTATTTTAGCAGCTCTCGGTGCTACACTTTTGGTCGTCATTCTCGCAATGACCCGGGGTTCGCGTGAACGCGCTGAACAAGGGGCGAAGATGCAACAGTTGGGTGAGATTGCCCAAAATCTGGCCCATGCACAGACCAGCCTTGCGGGTCGCATGGAACAAGCACAGGCAGATTCTAATCAACGGCTAGATAGTTTATCCAAGCGACTTGGTGACGGTCTAACACAACAAACCGCGACGACGGGACAAACCTTGAAGGTCCTGCACGAGCGGTTGGCGGTTATTGATACGGCGCAGAAAAACATTACAGACCTTTCGCAGCAAATGGTTGGCTTGCAGGACATATTATCGAACAAGCAAGCACGCGGCGCATTTGGCGAAATCCAACTCAACGATCTCGTCATCTCTGCGCTTCCCGCATCGGCTTATGAGATGCAAGTGACACTATCGAATGGCAAGCGCGTGGATTGCTTACTCAAGCTGCCAAATCCCCCGGGCTCGATTGCGATCGACAGCAAGTTCCCATTAGAAAGCTATGAAGCGCTTAGGAATGCTGAGACAGATGCAGAAAAAACTCAGGCTGGGCGCGCATTCTCTTCGGCAGTTCTAAAACACGTAAAAGATATCTCCGAGCGTTACATCTTGCCCGGCGAAACGTCAGAAAGCGCATTGATGTTTCTTCCCAGCGAAGCTGTTTACGCTGAACTGCATGCAAATTTTAGAAACGTTGTCGAAGAGGGCTTTCGTAGACGTGTCTGGATTGTCTCGCCAACAACCTTGATGGCGACGCTGAATACAGTCCGCGCAATCCTCCGTGATGTGCATATGCGGGAACAAGCTGATGTGATCCAAGATGAGGTCAGGAAGATGCTCGAAGATGTGGGCAGGCTTGATGACCGGGTCGACAAATTGCAAACCCATTTTGATCAGGCCCATCGTGACATACGTGATATAAGAATATCAACAGACAAGGTCACTAAACGTGGCTCACGTATTGATGCCCTGCAACTTGGTGAAGATGAAGAAAGCCCAGACAAATTGCTTGCCCCTGCAAAGACAACTGCTTCTTAATAAAAGAAGAAGACGCCTGGAAAGTTAATGGACACAAAAGAGCTTAAAAAAATTCTTCGCGACCACGCGATGTTCATATCTGGTTCTGATGGCGGTCGAGGTGCGGATATTCGGCTCAAAGATTTGCGCAAGCTCAACCTCGACAATATCAACCTCAAAGAAGCTGTGCTCACAGGGTGCAATTTCTCTGAAGGCTCATTCATTAATGCTAACCTTAGAGGTGCGGATTTATATGGCTGCACTTTATCTGGTGCCAATCTGACAAATGCAAAGTTGGACCGTGCCGACATGCGCGGTGCATTACTTGATGGTGCAAACCTCGAGAATGCGTCCATGGTCGAAGTCGATTTGCGGCGAGGACAGATCGCAGAAGTTGGCTGGAAGCTGAGGGGTGCGAAGCTCTCTACCGAAGAAAAGGAACGGGGAGAAGAATTAAAAGAGAATATCGGCAATACTGATTTATCAAATGCAAAGGCTCAAAGTGCAGACCTCCAAGCAGCAGACCTTCAGTCCGCAAATTTTGAAAATGCTAATCTTTCCAAGGCGAATTTAACCAGGGCAAAACTTGGCGATGCCATGTTGAAGGGTGCTAATCTCAGCGAAACCAACCTCAGCGAGGCAAACCTGCAATCCGCTGTGTTAGACGGTGCCAACATGCGCGGTGCCATCTTGAATGCCACAAATATGGCCCACGCAAGCGTTGAAAATATTGTGGTGCCTGAATCATTATCTCACCTCGACGAAACAATCCGAAGCCGCATGGTGAAACATCATATCTGGATCCGAACCAATGGTGCCGAAGGCAGGCCTGCAGATTTACATAGCGTGGATTTGATCGACATTAATCTCCGTGGTGTCAATCTAAGCGGCATGAACATGAAGAACGCCAACCTTCATTCGGTTAATTTCAGCGATACCATCTGCATGTTCACTTTTTTTCAAAATTCCAACCTTAATAACTCGAGCTTCCAGAATGCTGACTTGGATGCCACCAATTTTAAAAAATGCGTCTTAAAAAATACTGATTTAAGGCGGGCAAATTTCTGACCCATTGAAGTCCATAGTCCGGAAGGTAAGAAAACAGGTCAGCTGTGGAGTCCCAGTCTTGCCAGCGCAATCATGACTGACAGTGATATGAGCGATGCGTGTCTTAAACAAGTTAACCTTAAGGGCACTGATTTTGGCGGCGTTAACGTCACAGGAACTAAATTCGTTGGATGCGATATGGATGATGGTGTTGCTGAAAAGCTGACGGAGCAAGGAGTTACAGTTGAGCCTCTTCCAGCCCCTGCGACTTAGTGTGTTGTTCTGATCCATAGAACGAGGAACGCGAATACATGAACACAGATGCCCGCCATTTTAATCGAAAATCCACAGAACTTAGTGGCCTCGTATCCAGTCCAACCGATCCTAATATTGATCTCACATGTGAGATCATCGATTTGTCGGCTGGTGGCGCTAAATTAAACATCAGCAAGGCTGGGACACTCGCTGGCGAAATCGCACTGAAAATCGGCGATCTAGGCCCTTACCGTGCAGACGTCGTCTGGTCACGTCCTCCGCACATGGGTGTAAAGTTTCGGGTTTCCCCAGAAGTGATGGCATATGTCGTCATGGCCGTGGCGTTATACCGCTAGACTGGCCTTCGATCTCGAAGCGCTGCTGATATCGTCCCATCGTCCAGATAGTCTAGTTCACCGCCTACCGGCACACCGTGCGCAAGCCCAGAGACTTTCACGCCTTTTTCACGCAATCGGTCGGCAATATAGTGTGCCGTTGTCTGGCCATCTACTGTGGCACTGGTGGCAAGGATCACTTCTTTCAATGTTCCATCAGCCGCGCGCGCCACTAGGCTTGGAATATTCAATTCATCAGGGCCGACACCGTCCAGCGCGGATAGTGTTCCACCCAGAACATGATAATGGCCTTTGAAACTTGATGTGCGTTCAAGCGCCCACAAGTCAGCAACATCCTCGACAACGCAAAGTGTTGTCCTATCGCGTTTTGGACTGTTGCAGATGCCACATGGGTCATGGGTATCAAGATTGCCGCAGATTGAGCACGCGCGCACACGTTCACCCGCCTCATTAAGGGCTGCAGCCAATGGCTGGAGAAGCCCCTCACGGCGCTTGAGCAGTTGCAAGACTGCGCGTCTTGCTGACCTTGGCCCTAACCCTGGCAGCTTCGCCAAGAGTTGAACCAGTCGTTCTATTTCACGTTCGGCCACTGGAACCTCAGAAAGGCAGTTGCATACCAGGTGGCAAAGATAAGCCACCGGTGATTTCCTTCATTTTTTCACGGGACGCTTCATCTGATTTGGCGCGCGCATCATTAATTGCAGCCACGATCAAATCTTCCAAAACTTCTGCGTCTTCAGGCTTAACAAGAGCCGGGTCGATTAATACTTTTTTTGCTTCGCCTTTGCCGTTCAAGGTTACCTGGCACATACCGCCGCCAGACCTGCCGACGACTTCCATCGCAGCAAGCTCTTCCTGCATATTGGCCATCTTTTGTTGAACTTCTTGGGCTTGCTTCATCATTTGACCGAGGTTTTTCATCGTCGGAAATACTCCACTGCTGTACTGGGAATCTATTGCAAAGCCTTGTATAACATTTGGCATGCTGCATCAAAACCTGTTCGTATTCGATATTGAAACTGTACCAGATACAGACGTCGCGCCAAACCTTACTGGCGAAACGTCACCTGATGTCCAGGTTCGACGCGAAGCCATTGAGCAATATCATCTTGGCGTTACAGATGGGCGAAATAGTTTCCCACGGCAACCTTTCCATAAAGTCGTAGCTATATCTTTCCTTGAAGCTGAAATTGAACGTGACGGCGGATCAGAGGGCTATATTCTGCGTGATCTCAGATCTGGCGGTGAAGCCGGATATGATGAGGCGAAACTGCTGCAAGGTTTTTTCACCTATCTGGATCGCATGAAGCCTCGGCTGGTCAGTTACAACGGACGCAGCTTTGATCTGCCTGTCTTGAAATACAGGGCCATGGTGCATGGGATTTCATCACCGTGGCTCCACAAATCTGGCGATAAATGGAATAGCTACGGATATCGGTATGCCACGGATTGGCATTGTGACCTGCTCGAGGTGTTGTCGGATTATGGCGCGTCTGCGCGGGTGAAATTGAACGAAGTCTGCGCAGCGTTTGGCTTCGCCGGGAAATTTGGTATTGATGGCTCAAACGTCGCCGACTTAATTGATCAAGGCCGCGTCGATGACGTTCGCCATTATTGTGAGACCGATGTGCTCAATACTTATCTGGTGTATCTGCGCTGGCAGTTACACTCAGGCACCCTTAATCAAACGGGCTATAACGCGTCTGTTGCAGAGCTCATCACGTTCATTGATGCAGAAAAAGAAGCCCGGCCTTATCTTGGTGAATTTATGGATGCTTGGGGCGAAGCATCTAACAATAAATTTCTGATCGAATAATTACGCGAAGTAGTTATCCAGATCGATATCAACATCGACAAAGTCTTTAATCGTCTGTTGAACATCATCATAGAAACCAACGCTTAGAATACGATCGATAGCATTTGTTCCCAGATCCGAATGACACGACATGCGGAGCATAGCTTCATATTTTTTATCCCAAGACTTTTCACCTAAGCAGGCAACAAAAAGACTTGGCTCACGGTAATCCACAATCCACTGATATTGGCTTTCAGAATAGCTCGCATGCCGCAGTGGTGCCAATTGGCTAACCCACCTGCCTGTCATATCCGTTGCATTAAAGCTGGCCACGCGTGTTCCCCAATATCGCTACGTGCCAAAGCCAGGCTCAAGGTCAACATCCAGCAGAATCATACGTGGCAAAATCCGCGGGTCAAAATCCAAAAAGTTGAGATGACCCCATACGGGCAGCCCATCATCAGGACGCTTTGCTTCCCAAAAAGCCAATGCCTCACATAAGTCGGCAATGCGCATATGCTTCAAATCAACTCGGTAGAAATCAGGGGTTTTGCCAAGCTGGCCGTCGTCGGGAGTCAAATATCATCCTCACCAATATCTGTATCCATATCGATTATGGGATCATCGATAATTGGCTCAGATGGACGTGCGACGTGACGCACTTCCTCGACTTTTGCACCGGGGAAAGTATCCAGCACGGCCCTGACTAAAGGATGATCACCGGCAGCTGTTCGGGCCTGCTTGGCCGCTTCAGCGCGCAATTCTGATATCGTTGCGCCACCGGCATCACGGGATAACGCAACAGCCCACGGCATCTCAGAATGATCTTCAAGAAATCCTTTGAGACGCTGCACCATCTCTCGGTCAGCACCGCCGTCAGCACTAAACTCAAGATGGCCTTGATCGAACCTGACGACACGCACCTGGCTTTCAATAAATGAAACCAGCATCCCTTCACGTAACTCACTCGCAAGTGCTGCAACAGCTGCAAAATCGGCAAACACATGAGCCTTTGGTTGTTCGCTTACGGCTGGCGCAGGGTCCATGCGTGGTGCTGGCTCAGCAGATGCAATCACACCGCCCCCTGCATTTGCTTGCGCACCACCGCCACCACCTGTGTTCGGCGGTGTCGATGCCGCTGGAGCAGAATTATCAACGCTACCTTGAAGCGCTTTAACTGCATCTCCCGGTGTCGGAAGTTCAGCGGCATAGGCCAAGCGAACCAGAACCATTTCGGCAGCAGCCAATGGCGAAGGTGCTATTTTGACTTCGCCCAAACCCTTTAAAAGAATTTGCCAGGCCCGGGTCAAGATCGGCATCCGGAGAGACGACGCAAGTTCTTTGCCTTTTGTACGTTCGTTCTCAGGCACTTCTGGTGCGTCCGCGCATTCCGGCAGAATCTTAACCCGAGTGAGCCAATGCACGAGGTCGAGCATGTCTTCAACGACCGACGTTGGATCAGCACCATCTTTATATTGAGCTGAGAGTTCATCCAGGGCGCTCGCAATTTCGCCCTTCAGCACTGATTCTAAAAGATCAAACGTTCGGGTGCGATCAGCCAGGCCGAGCATATCACGGACCCGTTCTTCACCAATCACCCCGTCAGAATAGGCAATCGCCTGATCAAGCAAACTTAATCCGTCCCGAACAGAGCCATCAGCTGCGCGTGCAATAATGTGGAGGGCGCCATCAGATATCTCGGATCCTTCTTTTTTGCAGATTTCTGCAAAATACGTGACCAGCGCCTCGGTTGGGACACGGCGCAAATCGAATCGCTGACACCGCGAAAGAACCGTGATTGGCACTTTACGAATTTCAGTCGTCGCAAAAATAAAGATGACGTGCTCGGGCGGTTCTTCAAGCGTCTTCAAAAGCGCGTTGAAAGCGCTTTTCGAGAGCATATGAACTTCGTCAATGATATAGACTTTGTAGCGCGCCGAGGATGGCCGGTACCGCACACCGTCAATTAATTCACGAATATTATCGACGCCCGTATTACTCGCAGCGTCCATCTCCAGGACATCCACATGCCGGTCACCAGCAATTGCGACGCAATTATCACAAACACCGCAAGGTTCAGTCGTGGGACCACCCACACTATCCGGACCGATACAATTCAATGCCCGCGCAATAATCCGGGCTGTTGATGTCTTACCGACACCGCGAACACCAGTCATGACGAACGCATGATGCAACCGGTTTACCGCGAACGCATTGGTCAGCGTCTTGACCATCGCTTCCTGGCCAATCAAACCTGAAAACGTCGTTGGCCGGTACTTACGAGCCAGCACCTGGTATTCGCCAGCGGCAGACGCTTCGGCGGGTTCAGGGGCAGGACTGTGGTTCATGAAATTCGTCCAGACTGGGATAAAAGTGGGAGACCGGACACCGACCCGGGCCGAAACTCGTTGCGGCTGCTTCCTTCCGGACCTGACCGGGTTCGCGAGAGGCCCGTCCGAGCCGATCTCCCGAACGGAATATAACAACCGAACTCGATATCCGAAAGCCCCGAATCACATAGTATGGTGTGTTGCGCAAACATACCTGTAAATATCCCTTAGCTGAGCGCTTTTATCAAATCTTTGCGATCAGGATGTTGGACCGCGAGGTCGTCAAATGTGCCCATTTCAAGGTCAGCAAAATCAAAACCTGGCGACACTGTCGTGCCCATTAAAGCGAATCCGACCGCATCCGGCACCGCGGCATCACGCTTCAACCGCCCACCCATCCACGTGTTGCCGAGTATTGTATACTGCACGTGGTCACCACCAAAGATGTCCTGACCAAACGTGATGATTTCAGAATTGGTGCTATCTGGATGCAGCAAAAGCATTTCAACAGGGTCACCAAGATAAAAATGAAACGTCTCATCAGACGGAAGACGATGCATACGCGACAACGTATCAGTGGTCAGCACATAATAAATTGCAGTGCCGGCAGAGCGTTCACCGTCATATTGATCACCAAGTTCTGGTCCAGGAATGTTGGCCTTTGAGCGCCATGTTTCGCGGTACCATCCCCCTTCCCAAGGCAGTGGAGAGAGATCGAGCGCCCGGATCACATCATCAGCATTCATGCGGTGATATCCTTATTAAGCAGATGTTCGCGTTTGTAATTCAGATACCTATAACAAACGCATAAGCGCCCGCAGAATGCAGGCGCTTAGCAGAACCATCAATCAGAAACTTGCTTAATTAAGGCCAGCTGTCTCGCGGCGTTCATCGATGACAATCGCACCTGATGCACCACCGAAAAACACAAATGGCAGAAGCAATGCGTTATCTTCGAATTCAAACGTGCCATCGGTGATCGCGACAACCCTGATCTCCGCACTTTGGCGCGCAGGAATAGAAACCGCGTTAATGCACGTGTGTTCCGCACGCACACCTTCAACGCCAACTGCTATAACAGCATTGCGTTCAAAGAAGTCTTTGGCACGGAATACCCGAAGGCTGTCATCACGATTACGAATGCGAAGCACATAAGGTCGCCCTTGCTGAAGACGCGTCACCATTGGTGAATACTCACCATCGCGAACACGAATTTCAACTTTAGGGACACGTGCCCAATTTATCTTGGCCTCGGCGCGCTGTGATATTTGTTTACACTGGGCAACGCCAAAATCACTGACACCCGAAGGCGCAGCGCATGCCGCCAGCACCGTTACAGCAAGTGTAACAGCGCTCCAATTCATTACGTGTCTAACCAGCACACGACTCAATTTCATATTCATACTTTCCACCGTTCTCTCCACCTACCGACTGCAAGGAATGCAACGGCACCCAAGGGTGCGGGAACATCAACTGCAACCGTAATGGCCAGGAATGGTTAAAAAACTCTCAATTAAGGCATAAGTCCAGCAACTTTCATAAAAGTATATATGGTTAACACCAAGAAAGATAACGAATTATCCTATCCATATTTTTACCTGACGTTGATGCCATTGCTGATTTCGGTCTCTTATGCAAAATTGTGCCATGAGCATAAATTTAACGTACACCACGCTTTCCCTTCGCCGAGACAATATGTCCAGACGACCCGCAGAATGGCTTGCCGAGCGCATGGCTGAAGGCGTTGGCGTCGTCCCTGTGCATGGCGCACTTAATCTTATAAAAAATGACGGTTCATACAGTGCTCAGATATTTGAAGGCGCTGCAGCACGCAAAATCCTCGCGAACGGACATCAAGAAGTTCTCCTCGGCACAGATGACCATAAGCCCGTATTCGCTATCGCTGTCGACGATACCTATGCAGATCAAATTGTTTCGATGACCGGGGATACTGCAGAATTCGTTGACCTTCGCAGCGTTGGATCATTTTTACCGGCGACGGATGCGCATTTACTCGCCCATGCCCGAGGAATGGTTTTCTGGCATTCCAGACACGGGCATTGCGGTGTCTGCGGCGCGCCGACCGTCTCACGCCATAGCGGACACGAGCGTGTTTGCGTAAATCCAGATTGCGCATCAAGCCACTTCCCGCGTACCGACCCTGCAATCATTGTATTGGTTGTTCGTGACGATGTCCCTGGAGGCGCATGCTTGTTGGGTCGCTCGGGACGTTGGACGTTTGGCATGTATTCTACGTTGGCCGGTTTCATTGAACCTGGCGAGACAATGGAGCAAGCCGTGACACGTGAAGTCTTTGAAGAATCCGGTATTGAGACAACGGGCGTCGAATATCTTGCTTCCCAGCCGTGGCCATTTCCATCATCGCTGATGCTCGGTTTTCACGCGAAAGCCACATCCTATGACATCACCATCGATAAAGAAGAGCTTGTTGATTGCCAATGGTTCAGTCGAGCAGATGTGCTGGGGATGAAAGAATCGCTTGATGCTGTCGGCGACGAAATACGACTTCCGCGAAAAGACTCTATATCGCGCTGGCTCATTCAAAAATGGCTGGATGCGGATTAAGTGTACGTCGATTTGCGGGATGCGTTCGCCGGATACACCCCAAGTACCGTCACTTCGTGCGAGAAAAATGCCAGTTCCTCAAGGGCGAGCTTAAGCCCAATATCGTCAGGATGACCTTCAACTTCGGCGTAAAACTGCGCTACGACAAAGCCTTCGCTCACATAGCTTTCAAGTTTCGTCATATTGACGCCGTTCGTCGCAAACCCGCCCATCGCTTTATAAAGCGCTGCAGGAATGTTGCGCACGCGAAACACGAAACTGGTCATCATATCTGGCGTTCCAGCTGGATATGATTTCCCTTCACGCGCTAAAATAACAAACCGTGTTGTGTTGTGCTCCGCATCCTCAATATCTGACTTCAAGATATTCAGACCATAAACTTCGGCTGCCAGACGCGTCGAAATAGAGGCTTTGGTCGGATCTGCCCATTTCGCGATATCAGCAGCGGCTGCCGCTGTATCCGCATGAACTACAGCTTTAACACCGAGTTCAGCAATCAAGCCACGGCATTGATTGAGGGCATGAACATGGCTGTGCACTTCCGTAATATCTTCGATTTTTGTGCCTGGAAGCGCCAAAAGCTGATGATTGATGCGCTCAAATTGCTCGCCAATAATTTGTAAGCCACTATCGGGTAAAAGATGGTGAATATCTGCAACACGGCCTGCGACCGTATTATCAATCGGAATCATCGCCAACAAAGCCCGACCTGACTGCACAGCATCAAAGGCATCCGCAAACGTATCGCATGGCAGACTTATCATCTCAGGATACACGGTGCGGCACGCAATATCAGAATTGGCCCCAACGGCACCTTGGAATGCGATCAATTTGTCCGGTGATGTCATGTATCTAAATCCAATTTCGTATTCAGGCTCAATTACGGTCTCAGCATCTCGCGTGCCCGCTCCAAGTCGGCGGGAGTATCGACACCAAGCGGAACCGTGTCAACGCGGACAGCCTCTATCCTCATACCGGCTTCAAGGGCTCGTAATTGCTCAAGTTTCTCGCGTTGCTCCAGCAATCCAGGCGACATTGAGACAAATCGTTCAAGTGCACTGCGGCGATATGCGTAGATCCCGATGTGATGCCATAGTGGCCCGTCCCCCGTAGGCGCAGTCGCGCGCGTAAAATAAAGAGCTCGGGCGTGGGCACGTCCATCATCCAAAGCAGCAACACATTTGACAACATTTGGGTTGTCGCGCTCATTGTTCTCGGTAATTTCGGATACCAATGTCGCAATATCCACATCCGGATTACTCAAAGGGGTCACAACCGCCGTTACAAGGCTGGGGTCCAATGTCGGCAAATCCCCCTGCAAATTCACGATGACATCGTAAGAACCGTTTGGATCCTCTGCACACAATGCTTCCCAGATTCGATCCGAACCAGATGGATGATCAGGGTCTGTTAAGACTGCCTTGTATCCCGCATTTTTGACGGCACTGATGATTTCTATTTCAGCAGCCGCACAAAGTACCGGCCCAACATCAGCCTCAGCTGCACGGTCCATGACGTGAACAATCATGGGCTTACCATGAATGTCTGCGAGTGGCTTATCAGGTAGGCGCATTGATGCCATTCTGGCCGGAACAATAACAATTGGGTTCATCGAAAAAATCCCTATATATAGTATTCGGTATACCTGCTTCCGGCGCTTCCTCAAAATCCTTTCATGATTTTTACGAGTTCGGTTGAAATCCCGGCGATGAGCAGGTAAAAAAAGACTGCTATTCGGGTAGGAGACACACGCATGCATTTCTCATTTTGGGAAAAATCAGGTTTCGCTTTGCTCATCGCGGCTTGGGTCGTTTGGGGCAGCAATCAAATAGGCAACACACTCGTTCACGCGGAAGAGCTCGCAGAGAACGCTTATAAGATTGAAGTTGCTGAAAAAGATGACGGAGATGCTGTTTTGCTGGCTTCTGCGCCTGTTGAAGAAAGCGTCCTGGTGCTTATGGCATCTGCGTCCGTTGAAAAGGGCGAGAAAGCAGCCAAAAAATGCCTTGGTTGCCATAGCCTCAAAAAAGGTGGTGCCAACAAGGTTGGTCCAAATCTGTGGAATGTTGTTGGTCGCAATCAAGGTGCCGCAAAAGGTTATGCCTACTCTGACGCTCTTTTGAGTCTTGGCACCACGTGGACTTATGAGAATTTCAACGATTTTCTTAAGAACCCAAAAGAATATGCACCAGGTACAAAGATGTCATTTGCGCTTAAGAAAGCTTCTGACCGTGCAAACGTGATCCTGTATCTTCGTGAAAACAGTGATAATCCTCTGCCTCTACCATGAGTAGGGCGGCGGATATCCCCGCCGATATTGATGCGATCTTAGATTTAGCCGGGCGTCTTGCTGATGCAGTACGCCCGATTACCCTTAAGCATTTCAGAAGTGGTATCGGTCATGTTGCTAAAGGCGACGAGAGCCCTGTAACTGAGGCGGACCGTGCTGCTGAGCAAATCATGCGAGACATGATTGCCGCCGAACGCCCTTCCGATGGTATCTTTGGCGAAGAGTTTGGTGTTTCCAATCCTGACGCAGATACGGTGTGGATTCTCGATCCAATCGACGGCACCAAAGCGTTTATTACCGGCAAACCAATTTTTGGTACCCTGATCGGCATTATTCGAAACGGACAAGCCATTGCAGGCGTCACCGATGCACCCGCGACAAGTGATCGATGGGTCGGCGGTGTTGGTCGTGCAACCACGTTCAACGGCGAGACTGTGACCACAAGGCCTGAACGCGCCATCGACGAAGCCTGGATGACATCAACTTCTCCAGAAATGTTTGTGAGCGATCATAAAGCACGATTTGAAGCTCTGATGGAAGCTGTGCACTACACGACGTTTGGATCAGAATGCCAAGGATATGGCCAACTCGCATGCGGTTGGGTGGATATGGTTTGCGAAGACACATTGGCACCTTACGACTATGCCGCTTTAATCCCTATTATTGAAGGTGCAGGCGGCATCATCACGGATTGGCTCGGCACGCCGTTAACCTTCGAGGCCGGCGACGATGCAAAGAAACATACCGTACTTGCCTCAAGTGGTCCTGCATTGCATCAAGCTGGAATCGATATCCTGTCGCGTTAAACGATCGTCCACTCTACATTATGAACAATCATTAAGTTGCGTATAAATGCCAAGCGATCAATCGTTCACGCGGATTTTATTACTGCGTGATGCGGTCTTTCTTGTAGAGAACCTCTCAGCAGACCAATATCTTGGCAGTTACATTTGAGTTGGAGGCTCCATGTTTGTGCATCGTCTTGTTATCCTGAGTATCACCGCCTTTAGTCTTGTGGCGATCCCTGCAGTAAATGCTGATGACCCGGCACCAGCGCACGGTTTGGCAATGCACGGTGATCTGAAATATAGCCCTGATTTCAAAAATTTTGAATATGTGAACCCAGACGCACCAAAAGGTGGGACCATAAGGCTCAGCGCTATTGGCGGCTTCGATAGCCTGAACCCGTTTATTGTCAAAGGGAATGCCGCCGGTGGTGCCGCATTCATCTACGACACACTGATGACCTCATCTGCTGATGAAGCATTCAGTGTTTATGGCCAGTTGGCAAAAACAGTGCGCACCCCGAAGGATCGGTCTTGGGTTGAATTCACATTACGCGATGAAGCCCGGTGGCATGACGGCAAAGAAATCACAGCGGATGATGTCATCTTTAGTTATGAGACATTGGTCTCGAAAGGGGCACCATTCTATCGATTTTACTACGGCAGTGTTGAGCGTGCCGTGAAAGTTGGCCCAAAAACCGTTCGATTTGACTTCAAGCCAGGCAAAAACCGCGAACTTCCATTGATTTTAGGCCAGTTGACGGTGCTCCCAAAGCATTATTGGGCAACACGCGAATTTGATTCAACCACGCTGGAGCCCCCACTCGGGAGCGGCCCTTATAAAATCAAACGCGTCGAAGCAAACCGTACAATCGTCTTAGAGCGCGTGCCGGATTATTGGGGTAAAGATGTTCCGGTGAATAAAGGCATTAACAACTTCGAGACGCTTGAATTTGAATATTACCGGGACGCACAAGTTGCGATCGAAGCCTTTACTGGGGGTCGGTTTGATTTTCGCCGCGAAAATTCATCAAAAGCCTGGGCTACATCATACAAAGTACCCGCCGTCGACAAAGGTCATATTAAGCTAGAACGCTTTGACCATAACCGCCCTGCAGGCATGCAAGGATTTGCGTATAATATCCGTCGTGATTTGTTTAAAGATCCCGCCGTACGCGAAGCTTTGGCTTATGCATTTGACTTCAACTGGTCTAACAAAAATCTTTTTTACGGGCAGTATGCACATTCTCGGAGTTACTTTGATAACTCCGAGCTTGCAGCGACTGGCTTGCCATCCGACGCTGAACTCACCTTGCTAGAGCCACTTCGAAGCTCGATTCCGCCAGAGGTATTTACAAAAGAATATAATCCGCCAGAAACAGACGGCAGCGGAAAAATTCGCGGAAACCTCCGGACCGCGTCCAAACTGTTGCGTGATGCAGGCTGGGTTATCAAAGATGGCGTTCGCGTGAACGAAAAAACTGGTGTTAAACTTGAGTTTGAAATTCTTTTATCCAGCCCAATTTTTGAGCGCATTGTACTGCCTTTCTCAAAGAATCTTGAAAAGCTGGGTGTAAAAACACGCACCCGTACAGTTGAATCCGCACAATATCGACGACGCCTGGATACATTCGACTATGACGTCGTCGTAGGAAACTGGGGGCAATCCATGTCACCTGGTAACGAACAAAGGGATTCCTGGGGTAGCGTATCTGTCGATCAACAAGGAAGCCGCAATATCGTCGGCATTAATGACCCAGCGGTCGACACGCTTATTGAAAAACTGATCGCTGCGCCGAACAGAAAAGCACTCGTGACTGCTGCCCGCGCATTGGACCGGGTTCTACAATGGAACCATTTCGTTATCCCTCATTTCCATGCAGGGTACGACCGCATTGCTTATTGGGATAAATTTGGAAAACCTGACGTGACGCCTGCAAGTGGTACCCAGTTTCTTTCCTGGTGGGTCGACAAAGAAAAGGCGGCCGTTATTAATGATGTTCGTAAAAAATAATAATTAGAGACGCACCCATGAGGGATCAGTAAACTCATACCATGTTTGCATATATCGTTCGCCGCCTATTGTTCGTCCCACCGACGCTATTTGTGATCATTCTGATCAACTTCGCTGTTGTTCAAGTGCTTCCTGGTGGCCCTGTCGAACAGATGATTTCAGAGATTTCCGGTGAGGCTGTCGATGCAACAGGTCGTATAAGCGGCAACGTGGGCTCAGAAACCGGCAACACCGACAGTCCTAGAATGGGGACGGGCAACACGTCTGGCGCCTTAGAGAGTAAATACCGTGGCGCGCAGGGATTGCCACCTGAATTCATCGCTGAATTGGAAAAGCAATTTGGATTAGACAAGCCAGCTCATGAGCGGTTCTGGCTGATGCTTAAGAACTACATCACTTTTGATTTTGGTGAGAGTTACTTTAAAGACGCCAGCGTTGTCGATCTGGTTCTAGAGAAAATGCCAGTGTCCATTTCATTAGGGCTTTGGACAACACTACTTGTTTACATGATTTCAATCCCACTTGGTGTTGCCAAGGCAGTACGTGACGGGACACGATTCGATGTGTGGACGTCGGGGATCATCATTGTTGGCAATGCGATTCCGGCCTTTCTTTTTGCAATCTTGTTGATCGTGCTATTCGCAGGGGGTCGGTATTTTGACTGGTTCCCGCTCAGGGGCTTGTATTCAGAAAACTTCGCAGACATGTCCACTTTTGAGCAAATTGGCGATTACTTCTGGCATCTGGCTTTACCCATATTGTCGATGGTCATTGGTGGATTTGCCGGCCTTGCAATGCTGACCAAGAACTCGTTCATGGAAGAAATCAACAAACAGTATGTGACGACAGCTCGCTCAAAAGGCCTAACGCAAACGCGCGTGCTTTATGGGCATATTTTCCGCAATGCCATGCTGATTGTAATTGCCGGTTTCCCGGGTGCATTTATTGGCATCTTATTTTCAAGCTCATTGATTATTGAAATTGTCTTCTCGCTCGATGGCCTTGGCTTGTTAGGTTTTGAAGCTGCCCTGAACCGTGACTATCCTGTGATGTTCGCGACGCTTTATTTCTTTGGGTTATTGGGTCTCGTCGTCAGCATTGTTTCCGATATCATGTATCACATCGTTGACCCTAGAATCGATTTTGAAAGTCGCGGTGTATAAGATGGATACTGCAGCCGCACAAAATCGAACGCCCCCACAAACATCCACATTAGCAGATCGTTTGTCGCCTTTGAACGCGCGACGGCTAAATAGTTTCTGCGCCAATCGACGTGGGTTTTGGTCACTATGGATTTTCCTCGTGATGTTTGTCCTTAGCTTATTCGCTGAATTTATCGCCAACGATAAACCGGTTTTCATCTGGTATGATGGTGGCGCCTATATGCCCATATTTAGCGCATATCCAGAAACTGCGTTTGGTGGCGAATTTTTAACCGAGGCTGATTATCGCGATCCTTTTGTGAGCGAGCTGATCAACGAAAAGGGCTGGATGGCCTGGCCACCTGTACGGTTTTCATACGACACGGTGAACCTGAACTTGGCAGGCCCTGCCCCTTATGGGTTAACTTCCGAAAACTGGCTTGGTACTGATGACCAGGGCCGAGATGTGCTGGCCCGTACGATCTATGGCTTTCGAATTTCTGTTGTCTTCGGCCTCATGTTGACGATCTTAAGTTCCTTTATCGGGATCTGGATTGGGGCCATTCAGGGATACTTTGGTGGCTGGACAGACCTCATCGGGCAGCGCTTGATCGAGATTTGGCAATCTATGCCGCAATTATATTTATTGATCATCCTGGCCAGCGTCTTTGTACCAAGTTTCTGGCTGCTGCTTGGTCTTCTCTCATTATTCCAATGGGTCAATCTAGTTGGCGTTGTGCGCGCAGAATTTCTTCGCACGCGAAATTTCGATTACGTCCGGGCGGCGCGCGCGCTTGGCGCATCGGATTTTGTCATCATGTTTAAGCACATCTTGCCCAATGCCATGGTCGCAACATTGACCTTCCTGCCCTTCATTCTCGCTGGCTCAGTAACAATCTTAACGTCGCTTGATTTTCTTGGGTTTGGCTTGCCGCCGGGATCGGCATCATTAGGCGAGCTTTTGAATCAGGGTAAGAACAATCTCCATGCACCTTGGTTAGGTATTACTGCGTTTTTTATTCTTTCTATAATGCTTTCGCTCCTCGTATTTATTGGCGAAGCCGTTCGTGATGCTTTCGATCCAAGGAAGACTTTCAAATGAGTAAGATTCTATCGGTCGAAAATTTACATGTCTCGTTTGGTCAGGGTGACCGCGAAGTCAAAGCCGTCAAAGGCGTGTCCTTTGATATCGAAGCTGGACGCACCCACGCGCTGGTTGGAGAGTCAGGCTCAGGAAAGTCTGTGTCCGCTTTATCAATCATGCGGCTGCTTCCCTACCCCACAGCCTGGCACCCATCTGGCAACATTGATTTTGATGGGCAGGAAATTATCGACGCGCCTGAGTCTTTGATGCGTTCATTCCGAGGAAATCGCATTGCGATGATTTTCCAGGAACCCCTTAATAGTTTGAACCCACTGCATTCGATTGAGAAACAAATATCTGAAGTCCTGTTTGTGCATAAGCACATGTCTCCAGGGCAAGCCCGTGACCAGGTCGTTGAGCTACTTGAATTGGTTGGCTTGGAAAGTGCGACAGAGCGCCTACATGCATTACCGCATGAATTTTCTGGTGGACAACAGCAACGCATCATGATCGCGATGGCGCTTGCGAACGAACCGGAAATATTAATTGCAGACGAACCGACAACGGCGCTCGATGTGACAGTCCAGGCACAGATATTGGTCTTATTAAAAGAGCTCCAAGAAAAGCTCGGCATGGCAATGCTTCTCATCACGCACGATCTTGGTATCGTGCGCCGCATGGCAGACACCGTTTCTGTGATGAATGACGGTAAAGTTGTGGAAAGTGGCGATGCCCAGAATGTATTTGAGAACCCACAACACGAGTACACTCAACACCTGTTATCAGCAGAACCTAAGGGACGATCTGATGCAGCGCCCGCTGGCGCAAGCATTCTTAAGGGCGATGACGTTCGTGTCTGGTTCCCGATTAAGCGCGGCGTGCTCCGCCGCACAGTTGGACACATCAAAGCCGTTGATGGCATTTCAGTAGATATACGCGCCGGGCATACGGTTGGTATTGTCGGCGAGTCTGGATCTGGCAAATCAACGCTTGGACGTGCACTTATTAAACTAGAGCATGCAACCGGGCAGATTGCCTTTAATGGTCAGTCTTTAGAAGGCTTGGGTTGGAAGGCATTACGCCCTCTCCGACGTGAATTTCAGATTGTCTTTCAGGATCCATATGGATCGCTTAGCCCCCGGATGTCGATCAGCCAGATTATTGAAGAAGGCTTGATCATTCATGATCTTGGGACGCCAGAAGAACGACATCAACAAGTCGCAGATGCTTTGGAAGAAGTTGGCCTGGATGCATCAATGCGTGATCGTTATCCGCATGAATTCTCAGGTGGCCAGCGTCAGCGTATCGCCATTGCGCGTGCCCTCGCATTAAAACCAAAGTTCATTGTTTTGGACGAGCCGACCAGCGCACTCGACATGTCAGTCCAAGCGCAGATCGTTGAATTACTGCGAGGCCTTCAAAAGAAGTATAACCTTGCCTACATGTTTATCAGTCACGATCTCAAAGTCGTTCGCGCGCTCGCTCATGATGTCGTGGTCATGAAGGACGGTAAGGTTGTCGAACAGGGCCCATCCGAACAAATTTTTGAGGCCCCACAACAACCTTATACAAAGGCACTGTTGGCTGCCGCACTCAACTTAAGCGCAGACACCACCGGTGCTGTTAGCTCCTAATTTCTAATCACAGGGATACTATCCATGAAGTTTCTATTTATCTCAGCCGCCGATAAGGCAATCGCATGGCGTGAGGCCATTCTTGGGAAGTTTCCTGATGCGACATTTGATATCTGGCCGGACGAAGTGGTTGATAAAGCATCTTACGATTATGCCATTGTATGGCGACCGCCTGTCGGGGAATTAAAGACGTATCTAAATCTTAAAGGTATCCTTTCACTTGGTGCGGGTATTGACGGCATCCTGATGGATACAGAATTACCTGATGACATCCCCGTTGTACGCCTTGTCGATCGTTGCCTGACTGAAGGCATGAGCGAGTACGTCTTATATTGGGTGATCCATTATCATCGCCGCATGGGTGTGTATCTTAACTGGACGGCAAATGGCACATGGAAACAGATGCGCCAGACAGATACCCGTGACAAGAAAGTTGGTTTCCTGGGTATTGGCGAACTTGGAAGCGACGCAGCTGGTAAAGCTGCTGCCTTGGGCTTTGACGTCGCAGGTTGGTCTCGGACTGAGAAAAAGATCGATGGGATCACGTCCTTTTATGGCGCCGATGGTCTTGTCCCGTTTTTGAACAGAACAGAAATTCTCATTATATTATTGCCGCTCACTGATTCGACAAAAGGCATTATTAACAAAGACACCCTAGCTGCATTGCCAGAAGGTGCATCGATTATCAATTGCGCACGCGGAGCACACGTCGTCGACGAAGATTTGATTGCCGCACTCGATAGCGGACACATCAACGCAGCAACATTGGATGTCTTTCACGTAGAACCTCTCCCAGAAGATCATCCGTATTGGACCCATCCGAAAGTAACCGTAACTCCACATGTTGCGAGCTTAACGGTACCGTCGAGTGCTGCGGATTGGATGGAAGAGAACATCAAGTTAATTGAGGCAGGCAAGCCACCACTCAACACCGTTGATGTGAAAAAAGGTTATTGAGCTAAGCCCGTCCAGATCATTGAACCTCCTGAGATGACCAGCATGATATCAAGCAGGTAGTCGAAGGTCCGCACGCTCATCCGGTCGACAAAGTACTTTCCAATAAACGAGCCTGCCATGATGGTGCCGCCGACGATCAACCCTTGAACGATTTGTGGCCAGGGGAGCGCACCAAAATGCTGGAATGTCGCGACTTTGCTGATCATTAAAGCTAGAGACGCCACCGCTTCGGTCGACAACAATGTGCCTTTGCTTAAACCCACGGCTGCAAATGCTGGAATGCTGAGTGGCCCGGTCGAAATCACGATGCCTGTGAGGAATCCGATGCCACCACCGATGATGGCCAGTTGCCACAACGGCAGATTAAAATCTCGCACACGCATCCATCGTCGAAGCGGGATCATACCAAGAAAGAAAAAGCCTAGTGCAAGTTCGACGACGCTTGCTGGTAACGTCAGTAACGTTCGGGCACCAAGTGCGGCGCCCGGCGCACCAAAGCATGTATAAGCCCAAAAGGCGCGCCAGTGGATTGCACGCCACCAGGCGAGCGCCTTACCAATATTCCCGACCACCGAAGCGACAGCCATGATCGGCACGGCTTGTTGTGGACCGAACTGTAAAATGAGAATTGGCAGTAAAATGATTGAGGCGCCCGTGCCGATAATGCCGCTCAATGTTCCCGACGCCAGACCCGCTAAAAGAACAAAAACGTAACCGGTCATATGACGCCGTAGGCAACCATCAGCAAGAATACACCCAGAATCACACGATAAATCACAAATGGTGTAAATGATGCGCGCTTTAACCAGGCCATCATAATCGCGATCGCGATCAGCGCGAATCCAAACGCCAGCCCTGCCGCAATAAACACGTCTGAGGCTAATTCGACACTGCCACTTTCATAAAGATCGAGGCCACTTAAAGTCCCTGCTGCAATGATCGTTGGGATCGACAGCAATAAAGAAAATCTGGCCGCATCCACCCGTTCCATTCCAATGAAGCGCGCCGCCGTCATCGTAATACCTGACCGACTGGTTCCTGGAATCAATGCAAGGCACTGAGCCGCACCAATGAACAACACGTCGAGAATTCCTAAATGCTCAATCCGCCGCACCGTCATACCGACTTGATCTGAGATCCAGAGTAAAAGACCAAAGCCAAGCGTTGCCCACGCAATGACTTCCAGACTTCTAAACATACCAGGGAAATATTGGTGTAACGCGTATCCAGCACAAACGACGGGAATGGTTCCAATAACAAGCAGACCAAATAATCTAGCGCCAGGAGCTGAACGGCCACGCATAAACATGATGACACCGCCCACCATGGAGCCAACATCGCGGTATAAGTAGACGAGAACGGCGAACAGCGTTCCAACATGGACAGCAACGTCCATGATGAGCCCTTGGTCAGGCCAACCTAAGAATTGTGGGACCAAAACAAGATGGCCCGACGAACTTATCGGCAAAAATTCCGTAAGTCCCTGAACAGCAGCTAAAATAGCAAGATGTAGGATCGGCATGCACACCCCTCACAAGGCCTTGTAATCAATACCGCGATTGTGATGCCCTGCCAATCATCAAATTAGTCAATAAATAGGACTAATTGCACTTATTTATACTCAATTTCTCCAATTCCACGGCAATATAAATATATTCATTGCGCAAACCGCCATAAATTAGTAAAAAATACTGACCTAATGACCATGATCCGTTATCCAACGCCACTTTGCGATAAGAGTTTTGCATGGTTCTGGCGAAATAACGAAGATTGCAGCGTGGTAAAACAGTGTTTCGGAGGGACTTTAAATGCCAGATCGCATGCAACAATTCATCAATATTGATGGCTCGATGCCTGATAAACGCAACGCTGATAAACGCCGCGAAGACTTCGATGAAATTTATGATGAATACAGTGCTGAAGGTGCTGTCGAACAGGCTTCACGGTGCGAGCAATGTGGCATTCCTTACTGTCAGGTTCATTGTCCGTTACAAAACAATATTCCAGATTGGCTCCAGCTTGCAACCGAAGGGCGTCTGCAAGAAGCCTATGAAGTCTCACAAGCAACGAATACGTTTCCTGAAGTCTGCGGGCGCATTTGCCCACAAGACCGATTGTGTGAAGGATCCTGTGTGCTTGAGCAATCTCGCCATGGCACAGTGACGATTGGTGCTGTTGAGAAATACATTACCGATACCGCATGGAAAGAAGGCTGGGTTAAGGCCCCCGTGGCCCGCACCGAGCTCGAGCAATCCATTGGCATTATTGGTGGTGGCCCAGCAGGCCTTGCAGCGGCTGAACGACTTGTCACGTTAGGGTATCAGATTCACGTTTACGACCGATATGATCGCATGGGCGGCCTGATGATTTATGGTATCCCTAACTTTAAGCTTGAGAAAGATATTGTTGAGCGTCGCACCAAACTATTGGCCGATGGTGGCATTATTTATCATCATGAATTTGAAGTTGGACGCGACGCATCCCTTGAAGACTTGAGAGAAAAGCACGACGCTGTTTTGATCGCGACGGGCGTCTACAAGCCGCGCGAACTCCCAGCGCCGGGTTCTGGTTTGAAAAATATTTTTGCAGCGATGGATTTTCTGACCGCATCAAATCGCAAGGGCCTTGGCGATGCCGTCCCTATGTTTGATGACGGCACGCTGAATGCAAATGGTAAAAACGTTGTCGTTATTGGCGGCGGCGACACCGCAATGGATTGCGTACGAACAGCCGTACGCCAAGGTGCAAAGACGGTCAAATGCTTGTATCGACGTGACCGCGCGAATATGCCCGGCTCACAGCGAGAAGTCTCTAACGCAGAAGAAGAAGGCGTCGAATTTGTCTGGCTCTCGGCACCAGAGGCTTTCCACGGCAAGGACCACGTTGAGGCCGTCCAGGCACATCGCATTCACTTGGGGATTGCCGACATCACTGGTCGCCAAACACCTGAGCCTATTCCAGATTCAAGCTTTAATCTGGATGCTGACATTGCAATCAAAGCTCTTGGCTTCGATCCAGAAGACCTGCCAACGTTGTTTAATGCACCAGAACTTGGGGTCAGCAAGTGGGGCACGATCAATGTTCAAGAGCCAAACAAAATGACGAATCTCGAAGGTGTCTTTGCCGCAGGAGATATTTATCGCGGTGCGTCTCTTGTTGTTTGGGCCATCAAAGATGGACGCGATGCCGCTGACGGCATTCATCAGTATGTGCAGAACAAGAAATCTGAGCAACTCGGTCGAGATATCGACGAATCTCTTCGGGAGGCAAGTTGATGTTAGCAAAAGGCGGTTGTCTCTGCGGGGAGGTCCGCTTTTCAGCACCTGACGAGGTCGTTGAAGTTGGTGTTTGCCATTGCAACATGTGCCAACGTTGGTCCGGCGGGCCAGGCTTTGCTACGCATTCAGGCAAAGCCCCAAAGATCGAAGGCGCTGAAAATATTAAATGGTACCGAAGTTCAGAATGGGCTGAGCGCGGCTTCTGCAATGAATGCGGCAGCAATCTATTCTATCGTCTAGGCGGCGATGAGCCTCAATATTCTTGTTTCGCAGGACCATTTGACGATCAAAAAAAATTCAAACTCGCAGCGCAAACCTTTATCGAAGAAAAACCAGATTACTACGCCTTTGCTGGCGACATTCCATCGATGACCGGCGCCGAAGTTTTTGCCATGTTCGCGCCATCCAGCAACAGTTCTGAGGGATAAAATTATGAGCGATAAAAATATCGAAACGGGAAAAGAATTCGTCAGAAACTGGCAGCAAAACGCAGACCATCTTGAAAAAACAGGAATGTACAATCAGGATGAAGAGCATGCGTCATGTGGCGTAGGCATGATTGCAGCGATGGATGGCACACCGAGCCGTCGTGTTGTTGAATCTGGAATCGAGGCGCTTAAGAAAATCTGGCATCGTGGTGCCGTAGACGCCGATGGTAAAACCGGTGATGGCGCTGGTATCCATGTTCAAATTCCCTGGGAATTTGTAAAAGAGCATATTCGCTACACTGGCCATGAGCCGGGTGATTCAAAAATTGCTGTCGGCATGATTTTTCTGCCAAAAGCCGATCTTGGTGCGCAGGAAGTATGCCGAAGCATTGTTGAGACAGAAGTCCTTCGTGCAGGATACAGCATTTATGGTTGGCGACAGGTTCCTATCAACGTCGAGGTTATCGGCGAAAAAGCCAATGCATCACGCCCTGAGATTGAGCAAATCATGCTCTCAACAAGTCCTGACGTGACGTATGAAGACTTTGAACGCGATCTTTATGTCGTTCGCCGCCGCATTGAGCAGCAAGTCTTAAACGAACACATCAATGACTTTTATATCTGCTCTTTGAGCTGTCGTTCCGTTGTCTACAAAGGCATGTTCCTGGCCGAACAGCTGACGTCATTCTATCCAGACCTACTGGACGAGCGTTTCATCTCAAATTTTGCGATCTATCACCAACGGTATTCAACGAACACGTTCCCAACGTGGCGCCTTGCTCAGCCATTTCGGATGCTCGCGCACAATGGTGAAATTAATACGCTGACCGGCAACGTCAAATTGATGCAATCGCACGAACCTAAAATGGCGTCGCCTCTATTCGGCGATAACATTGAAGACTTGAAGCCTATCATTCCAAAGCGGAGCTCTGACTCTGAAGCACTCGACAGTGTGTTTGAACTTTTATGTCGTGCCGGGCGACCTGCGCCGATGGTCAAAGCAATGACGATCCCTGAATCCATTGCACAGAACAAAACGATGCCCCCTGAACATGAAGCCTTGTTCTCATATTGTAATGCTGTGCTCGAGCCTTGGGATGGTCCCGCAGCGATCTGCGCACATGACGGACGCTGGGTTATCGCTGGACTCGACCGTAATGGCCTTCGTCCTATGCGGTTTGTGACGACAAAAGACGGACTATTAGTTGTCGGCTCTGAAGCCGGCATGGTGGAAATTCCCGAAAGCGATATTACCGAAAAAGGCCGCTTAGGGCCTGGTGGTATGATCGGCATCAATCTGGAAGATGGTAAATTTTATCACGACAATGAGCTCAAATCCCTGATCGCCAAGCGAGGCGACTTTGGCAAATGGGTTGAGCGCACCCAAATTCTAGACGAATTGATCAAAGCCGATGATGTCAAAGGCAGCCGCTTGACGCGTGAAGAATTACGTCGTCGCCAGCATTGCTTTGGCCTGAGCATGGAAGACATGGAGATGATTCTCCAGCCCATGATTGAAGGTGGAAAAGAAGCGACAGGATCAATGGGTGATGATGCGCCATTGGCTGTCCTTTCGGATCGCCATCGCGGCATGCATCATTTCTTTCGCCAAGCCTTTAGCCAGGTAACGAACCCACCGATCGACAGCTTGCGCGAACGCCGCGTCATGAGTTTGAAGACGCGTCTGGGGAACCTCGGCAACATCCTCGAAGAAGAACCGACCCAGTGCGACCTTCTCCAGTTGGAAAGCCCTGTCCTCAGTAACACAGCATTCGAAGCCATGAAACGTTACATGGGTGACACCGCAGCCGAAGTTGACTGCACGTTCACGCCAGATGGCCCCAACTCACTGACAAACGCCTTAATCCGTATCCGCCAAGAGGCCGAAGCCGCTGTGCGTGAGGGCAAAACACACCTTGTATTGTCCGACATGAATACAGGCGAAGGCCGTGCCCCTGTGCCAATGATCTTGGCAGCTGGTGGTGTCCACACTCATTTGGTTCGTGAAGAATTACGGACGTTTACGTCGATCAATGTGCGGTCATCAGAATGTCTCGATGTTCATTATTTCGCTGTACTGATTGGTGTTGGCTCGACAACCGTCAACGCTTACCTCGCAGAAGAAGCGATCTACGACCGCCAACGGCGCGGACTGCTGGGTGATATCAGCGTCGAAGCAGCTGTTGAAAACTTCAAAACAGCGATTGATCAAGGTTTGCTCAAAATCATGTCTAAGATGGGCATTGGCGTTTTGAGTTCTTACCGGGGTGGGTACTGTTTTGAGGCCGTTGGTTTATCACGCGCCCTTGTTGCAGAATTTTTCCCAGGCATGTCATCGCGGATTTCAGGCATTGGCTTGTCAGGTATAAAGAAGAATATCGCAGCAATGCATAAAGATGCATATCAAGCGGATGCGATCCCACTGCCCGTTGGTGGCTTCTATAAGTTCCGAGCCGGCGGCGAGCGTCACGGCCATGACGGCAAGCTGATCCATGTCTTACAGACAGCGGTCGGCAATGAATCCTACACACTCTATAAAAAATACGCCAAGGGTGTTCAGTCCCGCGAGCCTATCTATTTACGCGACCTGCTGGACTTCAAGCCGGATCGTAGAAGCATTAGTGTTGAACGCGTTCAAAGTGTCACAGAAATCAGGAAGCGCCTGGTCGCACCTGGCATTTCGCTTGGCGCGCTGAGCGTCGAAGCACATGAAACGCTATCCATCGCGATGAACCGGATTGGCGCGAAGTCAGATTCTGGTGAAGGTGGCGAGGATCCTGCGCGTTTCCAACCGCGCCCAAACGGTGACAACCCATCCAGCGCCATCAAGCAGATTGCGTCCGGTCGCTTTGGTGTTACGGCTGAATATCTAAATAACTGTCGTGAGATCGAGATTAAGATCGCACAAGGTGCAAAACCTGGCGAAGGTGGCCAGTTACCTGGGTTCAAAGTAACATCAATGATCGCCAAGTTGCGTCATGCGACAGAAGGTTTGACGCTGATCAGCCCACCGCCGCATCACGACATTTACTCTATCGAAGACCTGGCACAGCTTATCTATGACTTAAAACAGATCAACCCTGATGCAAGCGTCTGCGTTAAGCTTGTTGCCCGCTCCGGCGTTGGCACCATCGCTGCGGGTGTCGCCAAAGCAAAAGCTGATGTCATTTTAATATCGGGCCATGATGGCGGCACAGGTGCGAGCCCACAAAGCTCAATCAAATATGCAGGTATTCCATGGGAAATGGGGCTTTCTGAAGCTAACCAGGTCCTGACCCTGAACCGTTTGCGCCATAAAGTTAAACTCCGCGTCGATGGCGGTTTCAAAACTGGTCGTGACGTAGTGATGGCTGCAATGCTGGGCGCTGACGAATTTGGTATCGGTACCGCGTCTCTGGTCGCAATGGGATGCATCATGGTGCGTCAATGCCATTCCAATACGTGTCCAGTTGGCGTCTGTACCCAAGATGAAGCGCTACGTAAAAAATTCACCGGCACACCTGAAAAAGTTGTGAACCTGTTCTCGTTTGTCGCCGAAGAGGTCAGTGAGATTCTGGCATCACTCGGATATGAAACATTACATGATATTACCGGTCGCTCAGATTTGTTGGCTCAGGTAAGCCGAGGTGCTTCGCACTTGGATGATCTTGATCTCAATCCGTTGTTGCAACAAGCCGATAGTGGTGGCTATCCACGTTACTATAACGGCGAAGGCCGCAATGAAGTTCCTGACTCATTGGATGCATTAATCATCAAAGACGCGATGCAAACTTTTGAGCATGGAGAGAAAATGCAACTCACCTATGCCATACGGAATACGGACCGCGCTGTCGGTGCCAGAACCAGTTCACTGATTACCCGCAAGTACGGTATGTCGACACTTGATCATAATCACCTGACCGTTCGGCTTCGCGGTTCTGCCGGGCAATCCTTGGGCGCATTTGCCGTGCAAGGTTTGGCGCTCGAGGTTTTGGGGGATGCTAACGATTATGTTGGTAAGGGCCTGTCTGGCGGCACGATCGTTCTCCGCCCGCCTGTATCTAGCCCCTTGGAAAGCGAAAAGAATACAATCATCGGCAACACAGTGCTTTATGGCGCAACCGCGGGGCGTTTATTTGCCGCGGGCCAAGCGGGTGAGCGGTTCTGTGTCAGAAACTCTGGTGCCACTGCTGTTGTCGAAGGTTGCGGCTCTAACGGGTGTGAATACATGACCGGGGGGATGGTTGTCATTCTAGGTGCTGTAGGCTCAAACTTTGGCGCAGGCATGACCGGCGGTATGGCCTTCATTTATGACACCGAAAATGCTTTTGATCATCAAGCCAATCCGGAAACGATAACTTGGAATCGCGTTGAAACTGAATACTGGCAGGAGGTGCTTAAAATTCAAATTCAGCAACATGTTAAGCGGACACATTCTAAGCACGCGTTACGATTGCTGAATGCCTGGGAGCGTAAATTACAAAACTTTGTACAGGTTGTTCCCCATGAGATGCTTTCTAAGCTTGAGCATCCGGTGACATTAAAAGAAGAAGCCAACATGAAAACAGCGGGCGAATAGACACGATCAAGGTTTGCAAACTTTTAGTCTCGGCATAGAATCGCTGCATGTCTAAACGCCCACTCATTGGTTTACTCTTGGATTACGAGCATCAAGGCTCGTTTTCTAAACGCCCACATTACGCAATCCGCACCGCATATTTTGATGCGATCTGGAAAGCAGGCGGCTTGCCTGTCGGTCTTCCTTATGTGGCAGAAGCACGGGCAGACTACCTGAACACGATTGATGGATTGATTGTCCCTGGTGGGTTCTATCCATTCCCACCTGAGATTTATAGCCTCCCGGCTGATGGTAGCCCCGTCCATCCACGTTTTGAGTTCGAGCAAACGCTCATGATCCAGGCGTTAGATAAAGACCTGCCAACACTTGGCGTTTGTGCAGGCCTACAAGTCATGGCTGTCGCTAGAGGCGCCACGATTTGGTCAGATATTGCCAATCAATTGGATTGTGCCGTCGATCATTTGAATGAAAAACCCGCAGAAGAAGCTGCGCACGCGATAACTATTGAGCAAGGTACCAAGCTTTTCCGCATTGCCGGTGCCACAGAAATTTCAGTGAATACTGCACACAATGAAGCGCTGCGCGTTATTCCTGATGGGATCACGGTGAGTGCACGCGCGCCCGATGGAATTGTTGAAGCCATAGAACTCCCCGACCGCCGCTTTGCAATTGGTGTTCAATGGCACCCTGAGTTCTTCTTGGATGATGGCGATCCGAATTTGGGTCTGTTTGAGGCATTGGTTCGCGCTGCCGGAGACGATCGTTGAGCGATAGCCCTGTTAATATTATTGGCGTTGCTGGCTGCGGCAATATGGGCCTTTCCATGGCAGAGAACCTTTTAGCTAATGGCTACGATGTATGGGGGTATGACATTCGTTCCATCAATGCGTCCGACGATTTCCAAAACCGGATGATCAGTAATGCTCGCACGTTTGCATCGAAAGTTAATACCGTCATTTCGGTCGTGCGCGATATCGCTGAGACCAACGCCCTGCTGTTTGATGATCAGGCGATCATGTGTAGCCCTAACTATCCTACATCACTCATCATTTCATCAACGTTATCACCTCGCTTTATCCATGACCTGAAAGATCGCATCCCTGATGATGTTGTGTTGATAGATGCCCCTATGTCAGGAACCTCTTACCGCGCAAAACTTGCCACGCTGACGTTTATGGTTGGTGGTGAGGCTGATCACGTTCAACGTTTGATGCCAATACTTGGCGTTATGGGATCGGATATTCATCACCTTGGCCCCGTTGGCGCCGGGGCTGCGTGTAAAGTCGCAAACAATCTTTGTGCCGCAGCTGGTATGGTGGCTGTCAGGCGTGCACTTGCGGCAGCCAAAGGCTACGGGATACCGCAAGATAAGTTACTCGATGTTATGCGGACAAGTTCCGGCAGTACATGGTACGGAGACAACTTTACTGACATCGACTGGGCACGTGAAGGTTATGCGCCAACCAATACTATGGGGATCGTCGAGAAAGACGTGAAGAGCTTCGTTGATGCCTTAGAGGGACTGGCTGGCATTGAGTCTGGTGCGCTAGAAGACACCATCATCGAAGAAATTCGCAAGCTGGAGCCTTTAATATGAGCGACCATTCATCTTCATCAAACTATTTGGTGGCAGCGGCTGCATTGTCTGCATTGATTGGCGTTGCCGTCGGCGGATACGGTGCGCATGGTCTGAACGCCAACGAGAGCCTGACGAGCATGTGGGAGACTGGCGTTACCTATCAAATTTGGCACGCGTTAGGTGCCTTTGCAGCAAGCTGGCTTGCATCTACACGCGAAGCGCATACAAGAAAAATTGTGACGGCTGGTGGATGGTGTCTTGTTCTTGGGTCTCTGAGTTTCTCCGGATCGTTATACTTTTTTATAATCGATAGTATCTTTCCATTTCCAATGCTCGCTCCAATCGGCGGAACTGTGATGATGCTTGGATGGGGTGGCATTGTGTATGGCGCACTCCGACGTCGATGATTTTACTCGAGGATTATTGCTAAATCCGTAGACGCGTTTTTCTCCTTCTCGACGCAGGGCACGAACAAGTCCAATGTCTAAGGTCGTTGACTGTGTTCTAATTGGACTTTTTCTCTGAACGATTTGGCTGTGATGGTTGAATCAATGCCCGGTGTTTATGACGCGCATAAAACACTCTTTGATCGCTTTGAAATTTTTTCCATCATCTTTTTTAAAATTGAGTATTTGTTCCACGTTTGGTCTTCTGTCGAAAGTCATAACCCACGCTTTAAGTCCTCAATCAAAGGTCGCCTTCGCTACATGCTCACACCGCTGGCATTGATCGATCTTATCGTCATCTTACCCTTTTACGTGAGCGCACTCGTCGGTGTGGACTTGAGAATGCTCCTTGCTCTACGTCTTTTAAGGGTCTTTAGACTGACCCGTTATGCAAAGTCGATGAACATGCTTCTACAAGTACTTCGCGATGAAGCCCCGATTATTTCTTCAGCTTTGTTTGTCTTATTGATGCTGATTTCTGTTGCCGCCAGCATCACATACCTGGCCGAGCATGAGGCACAGCCCGAGGCGTTTGCATCGATCCCCCATGCACTCTGGTGGGCCGCCGTCACAATGACGACCATTGGTTATGGCGACGTTGTGCCTGTGACGCTTATCGGGCGCATTTGCGCAGCTGCGATTGGTATTGTCAGTGTGGGAATGGTTGCCTTACCTGCGGGTATCCTGGCATCCGGCTTTAACGAGGCCCTACATAAACGTCGCAAGCAATATGAAGATGTCGTCGACACCGCACTCCAGGATGGCGTCATTGATCCAAACGATCATGAACAACTTCGTATCGTACAAGAAGAGCTGGGGCTATCTGCTCATGAAGCCGCAAACATGCTCAAAGCTGGTTACCGTAAAATATCTACAGGCACGGAGATTTGCGGACATTGTGGCAAAACAGTTTTACGTCCGAAAGACCCCGATGACAGTGGTGGCACTAGTCATCGAGTTTCCAAGTTCGACTAGGCAACGGCGCACAATACTGTTTCTCGCATATCAGGGGTTACCGAATTACGCGGTTTGGCAATTTCAAGACCACCTGCTTTAAAAGCACGCCCTATTTCTCCTGCAACTGCGAGTACCGTGCCATGACACGGTGTCGGCAAAAGCCACGACGCAATAGCATTTGCATGCGGCTGTCGGTCGTGGAGAACAGCGCCTATCAACGCCAACAAAGCGCGTTCATCCGCCGTAGCACCTTTGCTTCCCGGATGCATCAAATAAAACGTCCGTCGTGCATGCAGCCCAAGAACATGAGCCAACAATTTCACACCCTTACTCGCGCGATCCGCATGCGGCGATCCAAATTCACGCGCCATCAGTCCGCGTAAGTACGTGTAGTTTTCAGAGCTTTGCGACCATAGCCGAAAACAATCCAATAATAACGATTCCGTACGGCAGAAACGGGTTTCATTTGATTTTAAAGGACTTACGTAAGCTCGTTTTTTGATTGCCATAAAGGATCTCCCTGATTGAACGTTCAAAAGAAATACCACAACATTTTACAAATGCAAATGATAATCATTATTAATAACTATTATTTATTGATGATCCTTGAGGATCTTTCCGGCGAAGTAGAGCGATCCACAAATCAATATCCGGGAACTTTTGAACTGATCCTCTGCTATTTTTTTGACCGCCGACAACGCATCATCGGCAACATCAACCTTCAATCCAACAGACAGCGCAATATCTCTTAGGTCAGTGGCTTGAATGGCTGCGGCTTCATCCGGGATCGTGACACAGTGAACACTCGCCGCGATCTCAGAAAACGCGCGGAAGTATCCTTCCGGTTCTTTACTGTTAATCATTCCAACAACAAGATGGAGCGGTTGGTCCTGCCAAACGGCGCGTCCATGATCTGCAATAATCTCACCTGCTGCTGGGTTGTGGCCACCATCCAACCAAACGTCCCAACTTTCAGGCACCGCATCGATAATCGGGCCACGTCGTAATTGTTGCATACGTGCTGGCCATTCGACGGCGCGAAATCCTGCCTCTATATGTGCCGTTGAAATATCAAACTCGCTCAAGCTTCTCGCCATCACCGCAGCCTGCGCTGCATTCATAATTTGATGTGCACCAGGCAAAGCAGGTTTTGGTAAGATAAGTTGCTCACCATGATGTTCAAGAATGATCTGGCCATCTTCTTCGTGTGCTCGCCAGTTCACGCCACATTCAATCAATGGCGCTTCTTTGGCGTCTGTGTGACCAACAATGACATCCATCACCTCTGAACGTTGCGGACCAACAACGCAAGGAACCCCCGGTTTTATAATGCCCGCCTTTTCCGTCATGATTTTAGCAAGCGTATCGCCTAGAAATTGCTGATGGTCGAGCGATACCGGTGTAATTCCTGTTAAAGCGGGCTTGGGCACAACGTTCGTCGCATCTAAGCGTCCGCCCAATCCATTTTCTAAAAGTACGATATCAGCCGGGACACGCGAGAACGCAATGAATGCAGCCGCCGTCGTGATTTCAAAAAACGTTATCGGTAGGCCATCGTTCGCAATCTCACATTCGGCCAACATCTCTTGTAGATACGCTTCATCAATCAGCTTACCTGCCAGACGAATCCGTTCATGAAAATCTACGAGATGAGGCGATGTATAGACATGAACCCGAAGCCCGGCAGCTTCCAAGATTGCACGGAGGAATGCCAGCGTTGAGCCTTTCCCGTTCGTACCAGTTACATGCACAACAGGCGGCAATGCCCGTTCGGGATGACCAAGAGCAGCCAGAAGCCGCTCCATTCGGCCCAAGGATAAATCAACAAGTTTTGGGTGGAGGGATAAGAGACGCTCTAGCGTCGACTCACTTTTTGCTCTCGTCACGGCTTTCAATGCCGTCCTTTTTACTGTCCGCATCAGATTTTATTTCTGCGTTGGTCACAGTGACCGGCGGAAGAATTTCAGCTTCGACAATGGCGGTGCTTTTCGTCGTCACCGTCATAGGCTTTGTTGCTTTACTGGTGACCATCAGTAAATCGATGACCTTCGCCAATTCCGCCTGCAAGTTCTTACGCGGCACGACCATATCGATCATACCATGTTCAAGAAGATACTCTGCGCGCTGGAACCCCTCAGGCAAGGTTTCGCGGATTGTTTGTTCGATGACGCGCTGTCCGGCAAATCCGATCACAGCACCCGGTTCAGAAATATGTATGTCCCCCAACATTGCGAGAGATGCACTCACACCACCGGTTGTTGGATCACATAAAATCACGATGTAAGGCAAACCAGCTTCGCGCACTTCTTCGACGGCAATTGTGGTTCTGGCTAGCTGCATGAGCGAATGAATGCCCTCTTGCATGCGTGCGCCACCAGATGACGTCAACACGACCAATGGCGCATGCTGTTTCACAGCAAGACGCGCGGCCTTAATAACCCCATCACCAACAGCCAACCCCATCGAGCCACCCATAAAGGCGAAATCGAAAGCAGCCATAACCGTTTGCGCACCACTAACTTTGCCATGCGCAACCATGATCGCATCATTGCTTTTAGTTTTGGCTTTAGATTCTTTAAGACGCTCCGTATAGCGCTTAACGTCCCTGAATTTGAGGGGGTCCGTAATCGGCGCTTCAACCTCAACCTTCTCAAACACGCCATCATCAAACAACATTTCAAGGCGCTCATTCGCACCTAAGCGCATGTGATGATCACAGTGCTGACAGACTTTTAAATTTTTAGCGAGATCGCGATGGAAGATCATCTGCCCGCAATCAGGACACTTATACCAGAGGTTATCTGGGACTTCTTTGCTGCCACCAACTAGCTTTTGAAGCTTAGGGCGAACGAAGTTTGCAATCCAACTCAAGAGACGGTCTCCGTCTTCTTTACACTGCGCACACCAACGGCGAGTGCTTTCACAAGGTCGAGCACCGCATCAACGGTGCCTGGTCCTGGCTTATTGTTGTCATCAAAGTTTGCAGTGATCTGGTCAACCAACGCCGACCCAACAACCGCTGCATCTGCAACGGCTGCAATACCTGCAGCTTGTTCAGGTGTACGAATACCAAAACCAACCGCAACCGGCAGATCAGTCTGCGCGCGAATACGCCCAACGTGTGCAGCAACATCCGTTGTCTTTGCTGAACTCGTGCCTGTAATTCCAGTGATCGATACGAAATAAACGAACCCGCTGGCATGGTCCAATACCCGCGGCAATCTGGCATCTGTTGTTGTTGGTGCTGTCAGATAAATGAAATTGATCCCCGCTTTTAAAGCCGGCAAACACAACTCGCCTTCTTCTTCCGGGGGCAGATCAACAACGATAAGTCCATCAACGCCTGCTTTTTTGGCATCAGCCAAAAACGTGTCGACGCCATAAATATAGATCGGATTATAATATCCCATCAAAACGATGGGCGTCTCGTCGTCTTTCTTACGAAATTCAGCAACGATGCCCAAAGTTTTGCGAAGCGTCATGCCCGCCTTGATCGCACGTAATGAACTGGCCTGAATAGCAGGGCCATCAGCCATCGGGTCTGAAAACGGCACGCCGATTTCAATCAAGTCCGCACCAGCTTCAGCAATCCCATCAAGGATTTTAACCGATGTTTCGAGGTCGGGATCGCCCGCCGTCGTAAATGTCACGAGACCCGCCCGGCCTTCGGCACGGAGCTTCTCGAAGCGTTTGGCGATACGTGTTTCTGGGTTTTTCGTCATCATACCACTCACATATCAAAGCCAAAGCGTTCGGCAACGGCGAAAATATCTTTATCGCCACGGCCGCACAGGTTCATCACCATCAAATGATCTTTCGGTAGGTCTGGCGCAATTTTCGCCACGTGCGCTAAAGCATGGCACGGCTCAAGTGCAGGGATAATCCCTTCTTTTGCTGTGCATAATTTAAATGCTTCCAATGCTTCGAGATCCGTAACTGAAACATATTCAACCCGACCAATATCACGAAGCCAAGAATGCTCGGGCCCGATACCTGGATAATCAAGGCCTGCCGAAATCGAATAGCCATCTTTAATCTGACCTTCGTCATCTTGTAACAAATAGGTCCGGTTGCCATGCAATACGCCAGGACGTCCACCTTTCAATGACGCACAGTGCTCACCGGTTTCAATACCGTGGCCAGCAGCTTCGACGCCAATAATGCGGACACTATCGTCATCAAGGAAGGGGTGGAACAAACCAATTGCATTGGAGCCACCGCCGATCGATGCGACCAACGAGTCGGGTAAACGCCCTTCTTGCTCATACATCTGTTCACGTGTTTCATTGCCGATGATACACTGGAAATCCCGTACCATCATTGGGTACGGATGCGGACCCGCAGCGGTTCCGATCAGGTAATACGTGTCTTCGACATTCGCGACCCAATCGCGCAAGGCTTCGTTCATCGCATCTTTGAGCGTGCCCGTGCCAGCGGTCACCGGAATAATCTCAGCACCCAGTAACTTCATCCGAAAGACGTTTGGCTTTTGGCGCTCGACATCCGTCGCACCCATGTAGACAACGCACGGCATGCCATACAATGCACACACGGTTGCCGTCGCAACGCCATGCTGCCCGGCCCCGGTTTCAGCAATGATCCGTTTTTTGCCCATCCGACGCGCCAACAAAATTTGACCAATTGTGTTATTGATCTTGTGCGCACCCGTATGATTAAGCTCATCGCGTTTGAAGAAAATCTTCGCGCCGCCAAAATGCTCGGTCATTCTTTGCGCATAATAAAGCGGCGAAGGGCGCCCAACATAATGCTTCATCAGACGGTCAAACTCTGCCCAGAAACCATCGTCATTACTGGCTTTCTCGTAAGCTTTCTCAACTTCGAGAATGAGCGGCATCAGCGTTTCCGCGACAAACCGACCCCCATAAATACCAAAGTGGCCATTCTCGTCGACACCATTTCTGAGCGTGTTTAATTTGTTCATATCTCAACCTTTCCTCAAGCGCCGCAATTTAGCCGCTGAGTACCCGGTTTAACAGGGCTTTCTCACTATCGCGGCAGCGTTATATTTGTTTTACGGCAGCGATGAAGTCTTGGATTTTCTGGATGCTTTTCTGGCCTGATGCATCCTCGACACCGCTCGAGACATCCACCATCGGCGCATTTGTCGCCTTTATTGCTGTGCCGACGTTTTCAGCATCAAGCCCACCCGCCAAAAGCCAAGGCACAGACCAACTTTCATCAGACAAAAGCCCCCAATCGAAGCTTACTGCATTGCCACCGGGACGCGTTGCATCTTTTGGTGGTTTTGCATCGAACAGCAACATGTCTGAAACAGTTTCGAATGCATGGGCGGCTTTAACATCGTCGGCTGAAGCAATCGGCAGCACCTTGATCACACTCAGCCCGTATTTCTGGCGGACTTCACTGACACGCTGGGCTGTCTCATGCCCATGCAACTGTAATGTGTCGACACCGGCACCAGCAACAATCTGATCCAGCAATTCATCGTCAGCATCCACCGTCAGCGCAACCTTGCGAACATTGTCCGGAACACTCGCCGTCAGGCTGGCTGCGGCTTCAATTGTCACATTTCGCGGCGAGCGCGGAAAGAACACGTAGCCTGTCAGCCCCGCACCAGCTTCGACGGCAGCATCAACGTGCTGAGCCTTGCTCAAGCCACATATTTTAACGATAGTATTCATTGTAGTCTCCAGAGTTTCCTAGATTAAAGGCCTCCAAGCTCGTCAGCAATTCGTTTTGCAGCAGCGACAGGGTCGTCGGCCCCCGTAATAGGACGGCCAATAACAAGATAATCTGCGCCGTCTCGGATGGCATCAGCGGGGGTCGTGATCCGCTTTTGATCGCCTGTTGCCGCCCATGTAGGACGAATACCCGGCACCACCAACTTAAAGTCAGGTCCACAAACTGCGCGAATAGGTTTGATTTCGTGCGGACTGCAAACAACACCATCAAGGCCACATGACTTGGCCAGCGACGCCAAATGTACAACTTGATCTTCAGCCGTCTTGTCGACACCAAGTTCGTGTAAATCGTCATCACCCAGCGACGTGAGAACAGTGACAGCGATAAGCATTGGCTTTTCGCCAGATACCTCATCAAGTGCTGTACGTGCTTTGCGCATCATTTCTGAACCGCCGCATGCATGTACATTCAATATTGATGGCGATAATGGTAACGCTGAGCTTATCGCACCTGCGACTGTATTTGGAATATCGTGGAACTTTAAATCCAGGAAAACGGGCATGCCGACTTCGGCTAACGCACGCACCCCTTCAGGGCCATTCGCCACAAAGAATTCTTTGCCAAGCTTCACACCGCCGACGTGCCCTATGAGTTGCTTTGCAAGCTCAAGGGCCTTCGCCGTATCAGGCGTGTCCAGGGCAACATAAATGCGTTCTGTTGGTGTCAGTGTCATAATGGCGACGATTTAACCTTCCAGCCGCTTGTAAGCAAGCATTGCAGCGGCCAAATCTTCAATTGCTGTGCCTGCAGACTTGAACAACGTGATGTCGTCGGGCTTACGATCAACGGTGATTGAGCCCGATGCTAAATCGAAGAGATCGCCCAAAACATCGCTATCAGAAATTATACCGCGCGCTAATGGGTCGCACAGATCACCAGCTTCTTTCGTCGTACCAGCACGCGTATCACAGTAAATCTTCGATTTTAGTAATACCCCGTCATCGGCTTCGCGCATATCCGGACGGAACGCGCCGACCAAATCAATATGCTGCCCCGACCTCAGCCATTCACCCATTATCAAAGGTTTTTTAGAAAGTGTGCCTGCGGAAATGATATCCGCCCAATTTGCACTTTCAGCCAAATCATCGGCAACAGAAGCGTTCATTCCAGCTGCCTTCAATTCATCAACACGTGCCTGTGCATTCTCAGCGTCCCGCCCCCAAACACGTACATCATCAATGGGACGGACAGCTGCATGTGCTTGTGGCAAGTGTTGCGCGAGCACCCCTGTGCCCACCATCAGCAGCTTGCGCGCATTTTTAGGCGCTAAGTACCGTGCTGCCACAGCTGACGAGGCGGCCGTGCGCCTTGCCGTTAATTCTGGCCCGTCGAGCAAAGCCAGTGGCTGGCCGGTCTCACGGTTGAATAATTGGTACGTCGCTTGGACTGCAGGCAAAGACTTCAACGCATTATCAGGAGCCACAATGACTGTTTTCACCCCTAGAAACCCGTCATCAGACCATGCGGGCATCAAGAGCAACGTCGCGCCCTGCCCGTCGGTCACATCAATATTATGATGAGCGCGAACAGGTACCGTGAAGCCGCCCTGGAATGCAGCATCAATGGCATCAACAAGATTTAAATAAGGAAGAGCCTGACGAAGTGCTGCTGCGTCGAATAATTTCATGGGGCGTCTTTAACCCTTGGATGGGGCCGTGAGCAAATTCTTATCGTCACTATCTATTGAGTCTTTAACATTCCGGAGTTCACGTTCTCGGTCATGCAGCGTATTCTTAATGGAGCGCAATTCCCGTTCAGCTGTTTCTGCACGCCAAAGCGCATTACGAGCCTTCCTGCGCTGGGTTCCTGCAGATACCCAAGCCACAATGCCGCCAAACAAAAACCCAAAGATGAAGACGGCTAAAACCATCGTAAACACAGGCACCGTAATCTCGTTTGGCAATGGCCAGAGATCCAATGTGACCAGGTCACGATTAACTGCCGAAAATACAATCACCACGAGGGCGAAAGGAATCATTATGATCCAGGATATAATGCGTTTCACGCTTTTGCCTCTGCCGCTTGTAACGTTTTAGCGATCAACACCTTAACTTTATTGACCGTTATTCAACCGTTCGCGAAGCTGTTTACCTGTTTTAAAGTATGGGATGTACTTCTCATCGACACTTACAGTCTCACCTGTCCGTGGATTACGTCCAACCCGTGATGGCCGCGCTTTAACTGAGAACGCGCCAAAACCACGAAGCTCGACCCGATCACCTCGGGACAATGCGCCAGTGATCTCTTCGAAGATCGTTGAGACAATACGCTCGACTTCACGGTGATAAAGCCGTGGGTTATCCGCAGCCAACTTCGCAATGAGCTCTGATTTTGTCATCTGTAACAATCCTCCAAAGATATACGACGGACCACCCCTATTGCCCTTCGCTCATAGAAGGGTGCCAAAGGGCTTGTATGCCGTCAAGTCCAAGTCTTTCAGACCAAAGCGATTTTCCAAAAATAGATGAGGCCATTGAAGACGCGCCATCACGCCACCATGCCATTGGATCTTCGGGTTCCCATTCAATCAACGGCAAATCAACCGACACATCATGCGTTACCTGCAACCAAGCACGTGCTGTATTAATGTCACCAATAGCATCAACCAACCCCGCATCAAGTGCAGCGCCGCCGATCATAATTCTGCCATCACCCGTACGTTCGCGCACCTGAGCAACGCTCAAGCCTCGACGTTCGGCAACCATCTCCATAAATCTTAAATGCAGGGCATCAATAATGCTTTGCAGTTGCCCGCGCGCTGGCACCGTGAGTTCTTCCATTGGATTCGGCGTCGCCTTCAAGGCACCGCTTTTCAAAATCTCTGGCTTTACGCCGATCTTATCCATCAAGCCTGTCACGTCAGCAGACTGCATAATCACACCAACAGACCCCGTGATTGTGCCATGGCCCGCATATATTCGATCTGTCGCAATTGCCGCCATATAGGCACCACTGGTCGCAATACCACCCATGACCCCAACGATGGGCTTATTCGCACTGATACGACGAAGCGCGTTATAAACAGCTTCACCGCCAGTGAACGTGCCACCTGGGCTGGAAATTTCAACGATGACGGCCTTTGCCGTCGCATCGTCATTTATGGCATCCAGCATGTCCAGAAACGCACGGTCTTCAACGATAACCCCTTCGAGGGCAATGCGCGCCACATGGTCTTCCTGACTTAAGACACCGATATCTTTAACTGAAACAAGAATGGCGCAGGCAAAACCTACAATTGCGAGAAGCCGCCAAATAGTTAAATGACGACGCAATCTTCGGAGTGCAATTAATGCATCACTATCAAGCGCTGAGCCCATAGAATATGTATTCCTTTAACGCAAAACCAAAACGGGCGGCTAAAAAGCCGCCCGCCTGTTGGTCTTAGTCTTCCGACTTTTCAGCGTCGCCGTCAGCAGCTTCTACTTCAGCTGGCTCTTCGGCTTTAGCAGCTTTCTTCTTAGGTGCTGCT
>DGOK01000054.1:65573-71546 GCA_002389385.1 Rhodospirillaceae bacterium UBA4468
CTGCTTTCTTTGGCTTTTCAGCTTCCGCTTCTAGTGCTGGCTCGGCTGCATCTTGGTTGCCGGCAAGTGCCGCACCCAAGATATCACCCAATGTTGCACCTGAATCGGTTGAACCGTATTCAGCCATTGCTTTCTTTTCGTCTTCTACTTCGCGTGCCTTAATCGACAATGTCATGCGGCGGCTTGATTTATCCACCTGCGTGATTTTCGCATCAATTTTCTCACCCGCAGCAAAACGATCTGGACGTTGCTCTGAACGATCCCGTGACAAGTCAGCCTTACGAATAAAGCCTGGCACTGTGTCATTGACCATGACTTCAACGCCGTTGTCCTGGATTTGTGTGATCGTACACGTCACAACAGAACCCTTCTTAAGGCCATCCAGTGCACCACCAACAGGATCTGCACCCATCTGCTTGATACCAAGGGAGATACGCTCTTTCTCGACGTCTACATCAAGGATCTTGGCCTGAACCATGTCACCTTTGGTGTAATCAGCAAGCGCCTCTTCACCAGCCTTATCCCAGCTGAGATCAGACAAATGCGCCATACCGTCGATATCACCGTCTAGACCGATAAACAGACCAAACTCAGTGATGTTGCGAACTTCGCCTTCAACTTCGCTACCGACAGGGAACTTGATCAGGAAGTCAGCCCATGGATTTTCCATGCACTGCTTGAGACCAAGTGAGATGCGACGCTTTTCAGGATCCGTATCGAGGACCATGACTTCGACTTCTTGTGATGTAGAAACGATCTTACCAGGATGAACGTTCTTTTTGGTCCAGCTCATCTCAGAGACGTGTACCAAACCTTCAACGCCGGCTTCGAGCTCAACAAATGCGCCATAATCGGTAATATTCGTGACTCGGCCCTTAAGCTTAGCACTAACTGGGTACTTGCCGTCGATACCTTCCCAAGGATCAGCCTCAAGCTGCTTCATACCAAGCGAGATACGCTGCGTCTCAGAGTTAAAGCGGATAACCTGTACTTTAACAGTTTCGCCAACCTGCAGAGCTTCTGATGGGTGATTGATACGCTTCCAAGCAATGTCAGTCACGTGGAGCAATCCATCAACGCCGCCCAGATCAACGAATGCGCCGTAATCAGTGATGTTTTTCACAACGCCGTCGAGGACTTGGCCTTCAACAAGGTTCTGCATCAACTCGGAACGTGCTTCAGAACGGGTTTCTTCAAGAACCGCACGACGTGACACAACAATGTTGTTACGTGCCTGGTCCATTTTGAGGATTTGGAATGGCTGCGGTGTGCCCATCAGCGGCGTAATATCGCGCACGGGGCGGATATCAACCTGGCTGCCTGGCAAGAACGCAACAGCGCCTGAAAGGTCAACAATAAAGCCACCTTTGACGCGGCCAAAGATAACACCATTGACGCGTTCGACTTTGGCGAAAGCTTTTTCCAACTCTGCCCATGCTTCTTCGCGGCGCGCCTTCTCACGGCTAAGACGGATGATACCATCGCGGTCTTCATAGCGCTCAACGAATACGTCAACTTCATCGCCGGGCTTGATATCCAGCGGCTGGCCGGGGTTGCCAAATTCTTTAGTTGGCACACGACCTTCGGACTTGAGGCCTACATCGACAACGACAACATCGCTATCGACGGAAATTACTGTGCCCTTAAGCACGCGGCCTTCAAAGCCATCATCTTCAGTACCCAGTTGTTCATCCAAAAGGGCAGCAAAATCTTCAGTCATATTGGGAGCCTCAGTAGAGGCGTCAGAGGTAGCCATAATAATAACGTTCCTTATATATCGTTTCTGGCCGACCGGTTGTTTCCGGCGGTCTTTACACATAAAAGCCGAGGGTCTATTGCGACCCCAGAGCGGTTCAAGTGTCACTCAGAGAGAAAGAGTGACGATCGTCTTCTTGGAAACTTAAGCCCGCTTTGCAACGATGATGTCACAGGCCTGTTCAAACACCTGATCGGCATTCAGCCCAGACGAATCAATGATCGTCGCATCGTCAGCGGGTTTCAAAGGGGCTACGGCGCGGGATGAATCCCGTTCGTCGCGCTCCTTCATCTCCTTTAAAACGCGCGCGTGTATAGCGTTTTCGTCGACTTCACGCAACTCTTTATAGCGCCGCTCGGCACGAACCTCGGCAGACGCGGTGATAAAAAACTTCACATCAGCGTCCGGACAAACAACTGTTCCGACGTCACGGCCGTCCAAAACAGCCCCCTTTTTACCTTCAGGCGGGTTCGCTGCAACGTTACGTTGATATTCAAGTAAAGCGGCCCTTACTTCCGGGATTGCCGAGACCTTCGATGCTGCCTGACCGACTTCTTCCGTACGGAGACCATCTGAGGCAAGCTCAACGGGCGTCAATGTCATCGCCGCATTTGCACATGCTGCGGCATCGTCCTGATCAATACCATTATCCAAAATCTTCTTGGCCGTTGCCCGGTAAAGTGAACCTGTGTCCAGGTACGCAAAGCCCAGGGTATCTGCAATCCGGCGCGCCAGAGTCCCTTTGCCTGCCGCGGCAGGGCCATCAATAGCAATCATCATGTCTCGTACTCCTCAATTCGCGCCCCAAGCTTTTCCATCAGGTCAACAAAACCGGGAAAACTTGTAGCAATTGCGTCCGCATCATCAATAGATACAGGGTTCTCCGTGGCCAGCCCCAGCACCAAAAAGCTCATGGCAATACGGTGATCAAGGTCGACTGCGATTTCAGCGCAACCTTTTGGCACATCATCCAATCCATCGACTTCCATCCAATCATCACCAGAACGTATCGTTACGCCGCAGGCACTCAAGCCCTGAACCATGGCCTCAAGGCGATCTGATTCTTTCACCCGTAGCTCGCCAACCCCCGTCATCCGTGTTGTGCCTGTCGCGAATGCAGCCGCGACACATAATATAGGATATTCATCAATCATCGAGGGTGCGCGCTCAGGCGGCACATCAATTCCTTTAAGCTTACTCGCGCGCACGACAAGATCTCCAACCGGTTCGCCACCTTCTTCTCTGGCGTTCTCAATCGTTAAATCTGCGCCCATGTCGCGTAACGTCTCAATCAAACCTGCGCGGAGCGGATTGAGACCGACCGCTTCGATACGCACATCGCTACCCGGCACAATCAACGCCGCAACAATCGGGAACGCCGCCGAAGATACATCTGCTGGCACTTGAATATCGCAGGCAACAAGTTCCGGCTGGCCGATAAGTGTGATCAGTGTTGTGCCATCATCTTGCGGCTCTGTGGTCACATCAGCACCAAAATGCCGCAGCATATTTTCTGTATGATCACGTGTACGTTCACGTTCAACAACTTGCGTCTTACCTGGCGTATTTAGGCCAGCCAGCAGGACTGCAGATTTTACCTGCGCTGACGGCACCGTCATAACTGAACGAACAGGTATGGGGTTCGCAGCCCCTGTCACGGTGATCGGTAAAAGTCTACCATCACGTGAGATGAATGTTGTTCCAAAAGCGCGGAGCGGGCCCATAACGCGTTCCATTGGACGACGTGACAAGGATGCGTCACCCGTAAATGTGCAGGTAATTGGATGCGTAGCGACCAATCCCATTAATAATCGCACGCCCGTACCGGCATTTCCCATATCGATTGCGTTTGCAGGCTCGGCCAAGCCGCCAACACCCCTTCCAACAATGCACCATGTGCCGTCATCTTGACGTTTTACTTCTGCACCCATGGCACGCATTGCTGCGGCTGTGGCCAAGACGTCTTCCCCTTCAAGCATTCCAGACACACGTGTCTCACCAATGGCCAGAGCTGAAAGCATCAGCGACCGGTGGGAGACCGATTTATCACCGGGAATACGTATCTGTCCTTGTAGACCAGGGGCCTTATGAGCACGCAATTTAGGCACGTAAAAATCCTTTTAACTGTGATCAACAACAGCATATTTCAGGCTGTAAATCGCTGATTAGCACGTCCGGCTTGAATGTGCGAGTACACATGGCAGACACATTCTATCAATTAGACTTTGACAGGGGCCAAGGATCATGGCAAACGCCGCTTTCATGTGATGTGTATTGATTCTCAGGAGTTAAGCCGTGGCAAAACCTGATTGGGGAAAGAAACTAACGTGCCCAAGTTGTGGTGCGCGTTTCTACAATCTAAATAAAGAACCTGCGACCTGTCCAAAATGCGAAGCGACAGTCGAAATTCAGCCCGTGCTGAAACCTCGACGCACGCCAGCTGAGGCGCCGAAGCCAAAGAAAGTTGTCAAAAAAGTTTCTGACGATGACGATGACGTAGATGCTCTTCTCGACGACGATGACGATGATGATCTCATTGAAGATACATCAGATCTTGATGACGACGATGATGATGTCGCTGAAGTCAAAGAGTACATCGAAGTCGAAAAAGACGACAACTAAACAACGTGGCTAAGGTATCGGTAGATTGACTGCCGATACTTCCATGAGTTGGATGTCTGGTTTGGTTGTTGGATATTTTTAGCTTGATAGGCCGGTTGAGCATTCGTATGGTCCGTTTGTCATTGAGTTGGTGCCCAAACCAATCGCGTTTGACGAAACATGTGGGGCCATAGCTCAGTTGGGAGAGCGCTACAATGGCATTGTAGAGGTCGTCGGTTCGATTCCGTCTGGCTCCACCATTTTTCTTTAGTTATTTCCTGATTAATATCAATAAGTTATGCGGTTTTTTAAGCATAACCTTTTGATGAAAACTATGATTCTTTTAGGTATCTGCTCCAGTACTGCTCCAGTAAGGAGACAGATCACTATGGCGAGTATTACCAAACGGAATGGTCGATATCACATCCGTATTCGGAAAACGGGCTTTCCAACGCAATGCAATAGCTTCTCGCTAAGGAAAGATGCTGAACGTTGGACGCGAGAGATAGAGAGGTTAAATGAGAACGGGTATCAATTTGGCTGCTCTGTGACTGTCAGTAATCTACTGGGTCGATATCTAAAGGAAATCACCCCCCAAAAGCGGTGCGCAAAAATCGAACGGTATAGGATTAGGAAACTACAATCATCAGCGCTAGCATCCATCGCGCTGGACAAGCTCAGACCACAACATATTGCTGCTTATCGTGATGAACGACTAAAACACGTTGCCCCATCAACCTGTATATGGGACCTCAGCATACTCTCTCACGCAATCTCTACCGCGATCCGTGATTGGGGCTATGCGTTAGCCGATAATCCTGTTGAAAAAGTTCGTAAACCAGTGCGCGAGACAGGTCGTAACAGACGTCTTAAAATAGGTGAACAACAGGATCTTCTTGAGGCATGTCGATGCTCCGATAATCCATATCTATCTCCGCTAGTCGAGTTTGCCATTGAAACCGCTATGCGAAGAGGGGAACTGTTGTCTTTAAAATGGTCAGACGTTCATGTTGACCAGTCTTATTGCCACCTTCCATTGACTAAGAATGGTAGCAGTCGTGATGTGCCATTAGGAATGAGGGCTAAAGCGTTGCTAGAAGACCTACCCAAAAACAGTGAGTTGGCCTTTCCAATACACTTTGAGGCTCTTAAAGGGCTATGGAAGCGTGCAATGAAACGTGCAGGTATTGAGGATCTACACTTACATGATCTTCGACATGAAGCGACGAGCAGGTTCTTTGAGAAAGGCTTAAACGTGATGGAAGTTGCTGCGATTACAGGACACAAAGATTTAAGGATGCTACAAAGGTATACTCATTTGAGAGCAACTGACATTGCCAGCAAGCTAGACATTTGTTCTTAGGGGGAGGGCTTGAGTGAATGATTATTGGTACTTCTATGCGCGCTTTCTCGATAGCAGCTCTAACAAGCCTTCTTTTTGGCTGTGCTTTAGCGCGAGATCTAAGTGATAGCAGACGCGCTCCAAAAATATATGAAACTGTTCTTTCACCCTCTTTAAGTAATATTCTGCGTGAGCTGGAAACAAATCAAGTTCCATCTTTTTCTAGTATCACGACAACACCATCTAGCTCTGAAAACTGTCCTAAGTTTTATGG
>DGOK01000120.1:0-2145 GCA_002389385.1 Rhodospirillaceae bacterium UBA4468
TGGTCAACGTGACCAATAGTACCAACGTTACAGTGCGGCTTATTACGCTCAAACTTTTCCTTGGCCATCTTAGTTCTCTCTTTTCCTCGTGGTGCCCGTCCCGTTTGGGATCATGCGACAAATTAAACTCTATCTCAGCCAGCGCTCAATCTACCCCGGCGTTGGAGCGGGTGAAGGGAATCGAACCCTCGTATTCAGCTTGGAAGGCTGCTGCTCTACCATTGAGCTACACCCGCCTACACCGCGTCACTGTATTCGATCCATTATCCGGCAAAACCGGGTAATGGTGGAGGAGGTTGGATTCGAACCAACGTAGGCGTAGCCAACGGGTTTACAGCCCGTCCCCTTTAGCCACTCGGGCACTCCTCCCCAAATACAGTACGAACCACCGCAGGGCGGCGGCTCGGGCGGACGGAATATGAAGAATTGTGCACTATTGTCAACGCCTAAACGTGGATTTTACGCTGCAAATTATTCTAATAAACCTCAGCACATATCTAGTCGCGCTTTCCTTCATCGCAACTCATTCGAATTTCCAATACATGAAGGTTTAGATTTGCACTCTAAAATACGCCGATGCCAATGTCACTATCGTTGATTTGAAATTCCAATAAATATGGCAGAAGAGGCAATTGGGGCATCTATACATTAACATGCTTGCTCTTCCCAATAGGCAATCTTAAAACCGTCATCCCCGCGAAAGCGAGGACATAGACAATAATGAACCGACAGGGGCCCCACTTTCGCGGGGATGACGTAAAATAACGAATTAAACCTGATGCAGCGTATATAGATGAAATAGATAGCCCTCTTAAAGCTTGCGGATGATGTGTGGATCAGACATTAAATGACCCATGGATAAGAGAAAACGCCCACCAAGGTCGGCTCGTAGCCGAATCAATACACCTCGTCCTTCAGCGACAACAGATCGTGGCGGCAAGCCTGTACCGGCTCCGAAGCCAGCTGGCGCCCCATCCAATCGGGCTCAGGGCCTGTGGCTATTCGGTTTACATGCAGTGACCGCTGGATTGGGAAATCCGTCACGGCGGCGACATCGTGTGATCGGCACGAAACAAGCGCTAGAGAATCTGAAAGAAGCACTTGGTGAAGGCGTATTCCCTACCCCGTCTCCTGAAGTCGTTGATCGTTCTGAGGTTGATGCGGTCTGCGGACCTGACAGCGTGCACCAGGGGTTGGCTATGCTCGTTGATCCGCTGGATGGACATCACATTGAAGACTTAATTGCTGATCATGAGGGTGAGACAGATACCATCGTTGTCCTCGATCAAGCCACGGACCCGCGCAATATTGGCGCTGTCATGCGGTCAGCACGTGCCTTTGGCGCGCGCGCGGTCATTGTACAGGATCGCAATGCCCCGCCTGAAACTGGCACCATGGCAAAAGCAGCATCCGGTGCCCTTGAGCATGTGCATTTGGTGCGTGTGACCAATTTAGCCCGCGCGATTTGGGCACTTAAGGATGCGAATTATTGGTGTATGGGCTTTGATGGGCATGCCGACACGAACATTGCGGATGTTGATCCATCGCCGAAGCGCGCCATTGTCTTGGGATCTGAGGGGGCTGGTCTCCGGCGCCTGACCCGCGAAACCTGCGATCAATTGGTCAAAATTCCGATCAATGAGGATGCTGAGAGCCTGAACTTGTCGAACGCCTGTGCTGTCTCCCTCTATGAGGTCACACGTAAGCGTTAATAATCTGTACGCCCCTTTTTAAGGGCTCCACGCACGTTAGTCCTTCATCATTGATCCATCGGTGGCCGCGATAAAGCTCCATCCTTATATGCTCAGCGGTGAACAGGTTCAAGATCACAAATGCCGTCATCAACATATACGGGATGAACAAGAAGACTGAGTACGGATGCGTTTCCATGACGGGGCGCACCACTTCGGCGGCCCAACCTTCGAGGGTCATGAGTTGTAACAACGTCAGCATCGAGCGGCCGATCGTCCCAAACAACTCAGGATAATCGGCACCATACAAGTGCGTCACGATCACAGCCGAGATATATGAGACAACGATCAATAGCGCTAAGATCGAGCCGATTTGCGGTAAGGAGCGGATCATCGCAGCGACCACGTGTCGCATCCGTGGCACCAATGATATAACGTGCAGGACACGCCAAAT
>DGOK01000120.1:2231-3396 GCA_002389385.1 Rhodospirillaceae bacterium UBA4468
TCCTTGAAGAAGCTTCGGCCGCGCGCAATCCATCGCGTACCAACTTCAACAACAAATATAACAGGGATGATCGTATTGATCAGGTCGCCTTACTTCGCCATGATTTCTGGCGATGTATCCATCCCCAAAGTGGCAGCATTCAAAACCAGGACAAACACGTTGAACCGCTGCACGTATGCATGGTCAACGAAGTTTCCCATTGCGTTTCGGATGCCAGTCATCAAAAAACGAACTTTAACTTTTAAATGGTCTTGTGGTGAACCTAAAATTAGAGTGACTTCGTAATCAATTAATGCGGGGATTACAACTGAGAACAGGAAAGTACACAAAATGATACTTTTTCTATCGAGGTAGTTGTTTCACGGATAAATTTAATTTTTTCCAGATTTATGCATAAAAAAAATCAGAATTAACTTAAATTTGATTAATTATATACGTAAACAGGGCATCGTCGACGAATCGGCCAAGCCGTCGTTAAATTTGCCTTCAATAAAGTTGATTTTGATCTCAACCGGAATCAAAACATAATGCTGCATATTCGTGCAACTTTGCAGAAACGTAGAAACTAAAGATACCTCTGAGCCGGTTTTTCACCTCAAAATCGATTTTTTTGACAATTTATGCATTTATTTTGCATATTTTTAACAAAGCGATTTGACATCGTATCCGGATAAAATGTAAATCACTTCTGCGCCGGCATAGCTCAGTTGGTAGAGCACCTGATTTGTAATCAGGGGGTCACGAGTTCGAATCTTGTTGCCGGCACCATTTTTCGTTATAGCAATCAAGCACTTGTAGTTTCATCCTGCAGTTGCCTTATCTTTATATTCACTCTAACTGACACAGGGCTGACACGGCGTAATGAACTAACACGGTATGATTATTCATAATCCGACCTGTAGATTCGAGTAACTATACAAGCCCTGTAGCTTAGTCGCTTCTGTTTTCACGTCTATAACCTCAACAGTCGCTAACCCAGCCCTCTTCAAACTGTGGCCTATCTCCGGCAGAGTAATCGCTGTTCCACAAAGTATAGCTAGCTGCTCGACATCTACCTCAGCTAGGCGCTTACGGGCATCGCACAAGACGCGCAGGCCGTGATTGTTGGATAGGAGGTTGGCAAGGGTGGCGGCCATTAAGACATGTCGATCCTGCGACGAATCTC
>DGOK01000146.1 GCA_002389385.1 Rhodospirillaceae bacterium UBA4468
GCCGACATCGCTCGATTTGATATCAAATGCATCGGAACGCCATTTAGGTAACGTTCGTTTGGCTGAAAACCCGAGCGTTACTTCAGACAGCTTTGCCAGGCCCGGGATAACATCACGCAGATTCATCAGCCCCGCGAGCTTAGACGCCATCGGCGCATAACGCGGCAGATAAGCAATCAGCTTGTCCTTTAAGGAAACACCATGGCGCTTGTTATAATGGTAGAGGAATTCAACTTTCATTTTCGCCATATCAACGCCTGTCGGACACTCTCGCTTGCAGCCTTTGCAGCCAACGCACAGCTTCATCGCATCCTTCATACCCTCAGACACAAAAGCGTCCTTACCAAGCTGACCAGACAGCGCCAACCTGAGTGAGTTGGCACGACCACGGGTCACATGTTGCTCGTCACCAGTTGCACGAAAAGATGGGCACATGACTGCTGGATTTGATTTTCGGCACGTACCGTTATTATTACACATCTCAACAGCGCCATTGATGCTGCCCCATTCAGACCAGTCCAGTGCAGTTTTCAATTCGATGGGCTTGTAACCTGGCTTAAAACGGAAAAGTTCTGGGTCATCCATCTTTGGGGGATCAACAATTTTACCCGGGTTAAACAAACCATCGGCATCGAATGCCCATTTAACCGTTTTAAATGATGCAGTCATTTCTGGGCCAAACATGGCCTCGTGAAACTCAGAACGGACAAGCCCGTCGCCATGTTCACCCGAATGTGAGCCTTTGTACTCACGTACCATTTCAAAGGATGCCTCGGCGATATCACGCATCTGCTTAGCGCCAATATCAGATTTCAGATTAATAATAGGCCGCACGTGTAAGCACCCAACCGATGCATGCGCATACCATGTCCCTTCAGTACCATGCTGATGGAAAACTTGTGTGAGGCGATCCGTATACTCTGCTAAGTCTTCCAATCTGACAGCACAGTCTTCGATGAACGAGATTGGTTTTCCATCACCCTTCATCGACATCATAATATTTAGACCAGATTTTCTGACTTCCCACACAGCTGATTGGAAAGACGGCTCTACTGCTTCGACAACACCATCTGGGAAGCCAAGCTCACCCATTAGCTCTCCAAGTTGTTTGAGCCTGCGGAGATTTTCGTCCTGATCCGGTTCTGCAAATTCAACCAATAAGATTGCATCCGGTTCACCCTTCACGAATCGATTAACGGTATCCGTGAACATAGGGATCGCACGGGACAAATCAATCATTGTCCGGTCAACCAACTCAACAGCCACGGGCCCAAGCTTTACCAGATGCTGCGTTGCATTCATCGCATCATAGAATTTGGGGAAATGGCATATCCCAAGAACTTTATTCTTAGGCAATGGCTGCAACTTGATATCAATCGCCGTTGTGAACGCCAAAGTCCCTTCTGATCCAACCAAAAGGTGGGCGAGATTAGGATACGGCGCAGTCGTGTGAACTGTTTCGTTATTCCATCCACCACGGTTTGGACCTGCCGGCATTAAAGCATCAATGTTATAGCCACCGACACGACGCATTAAATCTGGAAATTGTATTTTGATAAGCTCTTCGTGATCACGACCAATTCCTAACAACTGGCTGGCGAGATCGCGCTGATGGTCAGCAAGCTTTGCCATTGATCGATTGTCGGTGACTTCGCCAAAATACATTTGCGTGCCATCAGCTAAAAACGCATCGACGGCCTGGACATTGTCACGCATTGTTCCATAGCGAATGGAACGAGATCCACATGAGTTATTTCCTGTCATGCCGCCAATCGTTGCCCGGCTTGATGTCGATACATCAACCGGAAACCAGAGGCCGTGCGGCTTTAGAAAAGCGTTCAAATGGTCGAGAACAATACCAGGTTCAACTCGCGCAGTTCTAGATTCTGCATCAAACTTGAGCACCTTGTTCATGTGCTTGCTTACATCCACGACAATCGCTTCGCCAACCGTTTGGCCACACTGCGATGTGCCACCGCCGCGTGGCAGCACTGGCAAGCCCTCGTCCCGTGCAATATCGATAATAGCCTGGACTTCATTTGAATTGGTCGGGACTACGACGCCGATAGGCTCAATCTGATAATGCGATGCATCTGTCGCATAGCGTCCACGAGAAAAAGCATCAAAGAGAACATCTCCACCCGTTGCTGCTTGAATGCGCTTTGCGAGTTTTTCATCGCCAATGCGTCCAGTTGCACGCAAACCATAATAATCACGGGACATATTTCTCTCCTTAATATCCAAGCTTACATACTACAATATTGTATTCAAATTGCAAGTTTAAATAATAAATGGCTAAAATTATGGCTTGCAGGAATTATACATTGTATTTATTATGCGTATCAATGCGAAATTTCGCATATATTTTACAGATGGAGAGACATCATGGCATATAAAAGCGGTCGACATTTCTTACAAATCCCGGGACCAAGTCCCGTCCCTGATCGCATCTTACGTGCCATGGACATGCCCGTCATTGACCATCGTGGCCCTGATTTTGGCGTCATGGGGGCACGAATTCTTGAAAAACTTAAAGGCGTATTTAAAACTGAATGCCCTGTGATTGTTTTTCCCGCATCTGGAACGGGTGCTTGGGAAGCGGCTCTGGTGAATGTACTCAGCCCTGGCGACAAAGTCCTAATGGCTGAGACCGGACAGTTCGCAACTCTCTGGCATGAACTCGCTACACGCATCGGTCTTGAGCCTGTCTTTATCCCTGGTGACTGGCGCCATGGCGTTGACCCAGAAAAAGTCGCCGCACGCCTGACAGAAGACTCAAATCAAGAGATAAAGGCCGTTTGCTGCGTCCATAACGAAACATCTACAGGTGTAACGTCTCGAATTGGCGACGTTCGCAAAGCCATCGACGGCACCGGTCATCCTGCATTGTTTATGGTTGATACAATTTCAGGCCTCGCCTCTGCTGATTACCGCCATGATGAATGGGGCGTCGATGTCACTATTACCGGATCACAAAAAGGCCTCATGCTTCCACCTGGCATCAGCTTTAACTGTGTTTCCAAAAAAGCACTCGATGCGCATGAGCATAGCGGTTTCCAAAAGTCTTACTGGGATTGGGGGCCGATGCTTGGGAACAATGCGAGTGGCTTTTTCCCATACACTCCTGCGACTAACATTCTTTATGGTCTCGAAGAAGCATTGAAAATGCTTCTTGATGAAGAAGGGTTAGAAAATGTTTTCACGCGCCATAAACGCCATGCAAAAGCAACGCGCATTGCCGTCGAACATTGGGGCATGGAAATTTTGTGCCAAGTTGAAGAAGAGCATTCACCTGTATTGACGGGCGTTCTATTGCCTGAGGGTCATGACGCCGACAGAGTTCGCGAAATTATTTTAGACAAGTTTGATATG
>DGOK01000035.1 GCA_002389385.1 Rhodospirillaceae bacterium UBA4468
TCGTGTCTTTCGCAGACAAATCACCCATGCCTGATGTGACTGCATAAATCTTACATTCTGGGCTTCCCGCATGAATACGCTGGATCGCCTCAATGCCCCCCATGCCTGACATAAAGATATCAATGACAGCGATAGTGAATTCTCCATGCTCGGCTGCCGTCATTACTTGCTCGGCACGCATAGCCTCCACCACTTCGTAGCCTGCCTTTCTGAGCGGCCTGGCCATTGCCAAAAGTGTGAAATGATCATCATCAACAATAAGAATACGCATTCAAAGTCCTCTATTAGCATGATTATAGTAACGTATTCGAGGAGGGCTACAATCAACCTTAGGTAAAAAATAATACCTTTGTATCCCCTTGATATCGGGGCCGCATCCGGCCAGTCTCTGGACATGTCTCAAGACCTTAACGAACCGGGGCGGATTACCGCAGTTCTAGGCCCCACAAATACTGGCAAAACCCATTATGCAATGGACAGAATGCTTGCGCATTCGTCTGGTATTATTGGTTTCCCATTAAGACTTTTAGCACGCGAAAACTATGACAGAGCAATCGCTCTCAAAGGCAAAGATCAGGTTGCTTTAATTACTGGTGAGGAAAAAATCTTACCAAAAACTGCGCGCTGGTTTCTTTGCACCGTTGAATCTATGCCCGTTGATCTTGATGTCGCATTTGTTGGCATTGATGAAATTCAAATGTGTGCTGATCCTGATCGAGGTCATATCTTCACTGACCGTCTTTTACATTCACGCGGCTCAGCCGAAACGATGTTTATGGGTGCAGAAAGTATACGAAACCTGCTCATCCAGCTGGTCCCAGATGCCGAAATTATAACGCGCCCTAGGTTCTCAGTTTTGACCCACGTCGGGCCTTGCAAGGTAAACAAGCTTCCAACTCGCTCGGCAATCGTCGCGTTCAGCGCATCTAACGTATATGCAATTGCCGAACTTATACGGCGACAAAGAGGTGGTGCAGCCGTTGTTCTAGGCGCGCTCAGTCCACGCACACGAAATGCGCAAGTTGGCATGTATCAAGCAGGCGAAGTCGACTATCTGGTTGCTACAGATGCGATCGGCATGGGCCTCAATATGGATGTTGATCACGTCGCCTTTGCGGCCCTAGAGAAATTTGATGGCCGACGGGTGCGTAAGCTCACACCATCAGAGCTCGCCCAAGCAGCGGGACGCGCTGGTCGCCATATGAACGATGGAACATTCGGCACCACCATCGATGCAGGCACCCTTGATGACGACACCGCAGAACGCATCGAAGAGCATCGGTTTGATAGTCTTGAACAAATATATTGGCGTAATACAGACCTAGATCTTTCATCACTCGCGGCACTCCGTAAAAGTCTTAGCAGACGCCCTTCGCTACCTGGGTTACACCGCGCGCGTACTGCAGATGACGAGCTTATTCTTGATCGACTTCATAAAGAGACCGATATCGCGGAAACAGCCAAAGGGCCTGAGCGCATCCAGTTGTTATGGGATGTCTGTCAGATTCCAGATTTCCGCGGCGTGATGAGTGATGCCCATGCCAATCTTGTGATGTCCATCTATCGCCATTTAACAAATAAGACTGAACGGTTACCGACAGATTGGATTGCTGCGAATGTTAAGCGTCTTGATCGCATTGATGGAGATATTGAAACACTCATCGGGCGAATTTCGGGCATTAGAACCTGGACCTATGTATCATTCAGAAACGACTGGCTCGTAGACTCTGAGCATTGGCAAAATCAAACACGCGCTATTGAAGATAGGCTTTCAGATGCGCTGCACGACCGGTTGACGCAACGGTTTGTAAACCGAAAGACCTCAGCTCTAATATCCAAACTTAAAGATAACCCTGACCTTATCGCAGCCATTCGCAAAAATGGTGATGTGCTAATCGAAGGCGAGCCCGTTGGCCGACTGAATGGTTTGAAATTCGAGTTTGACGACGCTATTGATGGAGACGCAGCTCGGGCTGTCGCAAATGCTGCATTACGTGCATTACGTGTTGAGATGTCACGAAAGACGCGACAGATTTCAGATACGACGGATAAAGAATTTGTTTTGAGTGTGCCTAAAGGCACAAGTATCCCTAACCTCCAATGGAATGGTGTCGACATTGCCAGAATCATATCTGGTACAGCCCCCCTTCGCCCCGGCATTTCCGTGATTGCTGACGACATCCTTGAACCGCACGACAGAATTTTGATTGAACAGCGCCTGCAATCTTGGCTTACAGGTACGATAGAACGTGTTTTTGCTGATCTTATGAAATTGGACAACAACGAACTTAAGGGTGCTGCTAGAGGACTATGCTTCCAACTTCGTGAAGGACTCGGATCGCTGAAGCGTGGCGATGCAGCCATGCAAATAGATGCACTTACCAGAGAAGACCGGCGCCAGCTTAAAGCATTCGGGGTAAAGATCGGTCGAGATATGGCCTATATGCCTGCCTTGTTAAAACCAGAAGCTGTCAAATGGCGTGCTATGTTATGGGCACTCTCTCGTAATTACGAATGCATACCAATTCTACCTACCCCGGGGCGCGTATCAATCCCACTCCATAAAGATGATGATGTTGAATTTCTTGAAGCCTCTGGTTATAGGGCATTGGGACCCATTGCAGTGCGTATAGATATGGCCGAGCGCCTTTCTTCCAAAGCTTGGGTATTGTCCAAATCAGGCCCATTCGTGGCACCTTCAGATCTTATTTCCCTTGTTGGGTCGAACCTTGAGCAATTTCCCCAAGTAATGACGGCATTAGGGTTTCGTCGAACCCAGCGCAAGTCATCCGATGGAACACCAGAGAACCGCTACGCGCCAAATCGAAATAAATTCAATAAGAAGTACAAAAACTCAAAAGAGAAAACGAAGCCAACTAAAATGGAAGTTGTTGATCCAGATTCACCCTTTGCGAAATTAAGTGAATTATCATTTGGAGGTCGACGTTGAGCGCGCCATCCATTCGGATCGATAAATGGTTGTGGCACGCTCGGTTTTTTAAAACCCGCACTATCGCTCAAACGTTTGTCACCAGCGGAAAAGTCCGTGTTAATTCTGAACGAATCTCAAAATCAAACCAAAGCGTAAAACCTGGGGACGTTCTTACTTTTGCTCGAGGGAAACAACTTTCCGTCATTGAAATTGTTGCTATTGCGTCGAGGCGAGGCCCGGCCCCTGAGGCACAGGCTCTTTACAATGACCTGTCCCCTCCAGCAGCGCCAACTGCCAAAGAAGACCCAGACGTCCCAGCACCCACTGCGCACCGGGACCCTGGTGCAGGTCGCCCGACTAAAAGGGAGAGGCGAGACACGGACCGTCTTCGTGATGAATAGCTTTATTCATTACGTTTCTGCCAGTGAGACTGCGTTAACACAAACCGCATAAATCCATGAATATCCCTGAAACTATTTCCAGTTTGAACAAACCCGGCGCGTTCCAAAACTTTTATTGATCGAACGTTATGGTTCATCGCAATTGCTTGCATGTGCTTTAAGTCATGCACTTTAAACGCATTCTCTAGAACTGCATCAACAGCCTCAAGACTATAACCTTGGGCCCAGTGATCTTTTAGGACCGTATATCGGAGCGTATAGCCCCCGGCATCCTTGCGAAACCAGAGCCCGCATTCCCCTATATCCGCGTCGTCTTCTAGGCTACGGATGTTCATCATACCAAAATTATCTTTTGCGAATGCATCCTTATAGCCGTCAAACAAATCACGCGCCTGAAGTCTATTCATGGCTTTACCATGCGTATTTGCTTTTAAAATTGGATCACTATGCATTTTCACAAATGCTTCGAAATCACTCTCGATGTACGGCCGTAGAAGTAGCCGGTCTGTTACCAAATTCTGGTCCATTGTCTTTTGCCTTAGGTGTGCGCTTGAGAAACTTTCCAAGCTGATCGCGTTACATCGATACGCAACAGGCCTTCGACACCCATATGCGCAGCTTCACTGATGACGCCACCTAATCGTCGGAGAATAGCGATAGACCCTTTATTCCGGGCCTGCGTTACTGCCCAAAATGACTTCACGTCGGTTTCATTAAACAACCATGCAGTTATCGCTACGTTCATCTCGGAGCCGTATCCTTGGCCCCAGTAAGGACTATCAAGCAAATAGCGCATTGAGACACCTGGCTTATCCTGTCGATGCCAAAATCCCGCCTCTCCTATAAACGTATCTGTTTCTTTTATACGAACTGAGAAAATACCAAACCCATCAATCTCCCAGCACTCTAGATAGCGCGCGAACGTTGCTGCCGCCTCATCCGCATTTAATGGCTTCCGATCTTTCATAAACGCCATAACTTTAGGATTCGAATGCAATAATGCCATCAACGGTGCATCTGCATCGATATAGGGCTTTATAAGCAATCTATTTGTTTCAATATTAATCATAAAAAATCCAAAAAAAAACGCGGCACCGAAGTACCGCGTTCTTAAATCTCAAAAGGAAAGAGTTAGGCCATCGCGGCGGCGGCCACCATTGCTTCAGCAACTCGTCGCTCGCCTTCAGCTTTATCTTTATCGCCTTCATCAGCAGCGGCAACAGCCTTTTCTGCTTCTGTAAGACGCGCTTGCGCTTCACTCGCGTCAATATCAGCAATCATCATCGCTTCTTCAGACAATACTGTGCAGCGCTCGGTAGATACTTCGCAGAAACCACCAGCAACAAAGATTTCTTCAGAAACCTTACCGCCT
>DGOK01000093.1:0-10442 GCA_002389385.1 Rhodospirillaceae bacterium UBA4468
GCGATATCTAATCCCGCCGTGGGTAGCCTGGGCTTCAGATTTCAAGCCCTTAGGTGGCCAGCGGAACTTCATGTTCTGAGGTTTTACAGGTCGGCATTTTGAAAAACCCTGACCGAGTTTATCGGTAATCTCGGCCAGGATTTCCTGATAGACTTTTGCAGCGTCATGTCGATCATTAGACAGTGATTGGATAAGTAAACTCAACATAGCCCCACGCTGTGCAGCAAGCGGTTCCCAGCGGCAGGAAAGTCCTTCGAGATCCGGCAAGTCATCTTGAATTTCATCGATTAAAATATAGCCCTGCGTCCCATTATCTTCTTTGACCAAAAGGTCCGCCAGCGTTACACCGCCGCCCGCAAAAGAGGCCAAAAAATTATCCGGTCTGAGTTGATATTTTGCGACCAGTACGTCGAGGTTTTGTTTGCGCACGTCACTCACCGGCACGACGCTGATACGTAGCAATAAATCAAAATTATGATGTGATAAGTTTTGAGTTTTCTCAAGGCTTCGCGCACGCGGGGCAGAGCTTCGGGGATGAATGAGCATAGTCGCTCCATCACCACCAAAAACATAAGGCATTTCGAAACCACGTGTCACATAAAGCACCGCCATAATACATGCGGCGCCGACCATATTCACATCCTTATAGCGTCCTTCATCAATCGCTTTTGTTGAGCCTTGAATGTCAGCCACAACAATAAGCCAGTCATCGGGCGCTTCACGATAATGCGGCAGATTGGATATGCCTGCAAAGCTGCCAAAGCTTTCAAGGTCGCTGTAAAACGTGTGTTTAACGGTAACACGTCTATCCCGAGATTCTGATCTGGTCGATGAGCGACGATCTGTTTGGCTCATAATATTCATTCCAATTTTTCTTGGGTACCGTATTTGGTTACGGTAACGAAATCTGCCTGTACATAACGATGAGCAGGATCGCTTTAATGCGCGATTATAATTAAAAAATCAGCAAACTGTGTTTACTTTGAACGTTTCAACGCTGCCGTAAACATGTACCCGGTGCCCCGCACGGTCTTAATGATTTCCAGGTGACGTGAGTCTGCTTCAATCTTATGACGCAAACGTGTCACAAGAACATCGATGGAGCGGTCAAAAGGCTCCCAATCACGTTTATATATTGCGCTTAGGAGATGATCTCTTGATAGGACGCGGCCCGCCTTATCAATAAATTCGTTGAGTAAGCTAAACTCGCCAGACGTCAGTTCAATTTTGGCATCATTCTAACTACGTAATTCTCGACTATCCAGGTTCAACGTCCAACCATTGAACGTAGCAAACCTCTGTTCGCCATCATTGCCGCCACGTTCATTGTTACGTCTTTCAGTAACACGGCGCATGACGCTTCTAATGCGTGCCAATAGCTCGCGCTCGTCCCATGGCTTCGTCACATAATCATCAGCACTGATCTCTAGGCCAACAACACGATCAACGGAATCATCCTTACTCGTTAGGATAATGATACCTACGGAATATTAATCTCGGAGCTGGCGGGTTAATTCAAACCCATCATCATTAGGTAATTTCAGATCCATGATAGCGAGGTCGGCTGGATCAGATGCCATAATAGCATGCATATCTTCGCCGTTATCACATGTAGAAATACGATATCCTTCGCCCTCGAGGTACATCCGTAATGCTTTCTGGACGAACGCGTCATCTTCAACAACTAGGATGTGGGCAGAATCAGCCATAATTCGGTGTATATCTCTTCGTTAAATAGTCCATCATAAACGTGGCTCTCGCGCGTTCACGTTGATCCAGCTAGAATAAGCGAGATCGTAGACGCCGCGCAACTTATAGCAAGACGTGCGTCGCCGGGATCATTTTAATTTTGCGTGAGGACATATGTCAGAAGAAGACCAGAATGGACAAAAGTTAGCACAAGCACCGCATGCTGGCGATATCCGCTGGCTCAGTCAAACTGTTGGTGAGCCTAAGGTTTCGAAGGCATTAAAGAAGCCTTCGCTTCCCGCCGGGCTTGATGGGGACGCTGTATCACCGGAGCGATTCGTTCAACCAGAACCTGAAAACATATCTGAACCAAAATATGACGCTGCCCTGGTCACTGAAGAAAATGACGAAACGACACCCGTAGAAAGCAGCAACTCAGATCATTCAACGATGGTTGTAATCGATCTTGATGTCTCTGTGGGCATCAATGATCCAGAAATATTAACGGATATTTCGGTCACTTTTTCTGGCCTTCCAACTGGCGCATCCTTAACAGCGGGCGCGCAAAATGACGACAACTCATGGGTTGTGCCGGCAACGCTATTGGATAATCTCAGTATTGTCATCACGGAGGATACCAGTGATTTTGACATGGTCATTATCATGGATATTGGTGATGGGTCACCTCAGTCGGCAACGATACATGTCGCGAACGATCCATTCGCAGACGATCACGGAAAATCCTTTTCAATTCGTCTCGCGCCAGGCCCTGAATTAAGTTCGGTTCGGTTGTACGTTTATCTTGACGGGGGAATTGCTTTTGATCGCGTGCTGACATGGCCAAATGGTTTTGATGCGCCGACCAATTTTGTCATTCCACTTTTGAATGTCTCGTTACCTTTCGAAATCTTGATGCGTTACGAGGTCCTTGGCGACAATAAAGAAGATGGGCCGTCACTTGTCGGTATTGATATTGAAGACACGCATGTTTCTTCTGGTTCTCCGGCCATTACCGTTCAAGGCCAGATAAATGACCAGGGTATCTCATGGCAAGGCGACTTGATTATTGACGTTCAAAGCGCGTTAAAATCTGCAACGCGTGTGACCTCAGAAACAGACGCCATGCCTGAACTATTGCCGTTAGTTTCTAATGACTCAGAACCGTTGATGGCGATCGAACCTTCAGGTCCCTTAGACAATCCAGAACAAGAACTGGCGATCATTGACGTCGATGATACCCAGACAGCAGAAGTACCTGAAGTAGAGTCTGCCCAAGATACGCATGCCGACGTCTTGATTGTGGATGCTTCACTTAATGATTTAAAAAGCCCGGCATTCGTCGATGAACTCCTGAGTTTACGTGAGTTCATTCGAGGCAAGGCATCTGACTCCGAGCGTGAAATCTACGAGCGACTCGGTGTAGATGTTTCTAAGTGGCACGATATGTCTGTACGTGGCCCCATTGGTGCGCCTGTAGACCTTAATCCCTCAATGCCATTATTAGCACCAAAAGGGGGGCGCGATAACACCCGAGCCCCGCAGAAACTTCACTTGTCACGCATCAACACGGAACATGATGTTCAGGTGCGCGTCACGGGCTTATTACCCGGTGCTTTTTTAACGCACGGCAAAAATATGGGTGATGGTATTTGGCACTTAACGATATCAGAAGCTGATCATGTGTCGATTGTGCCTCCTATGGATCAATCCAAACCTGCTTCTTTGCAGGTTTCATGGCGCGTGCGATCTAATGTGGGTCATGAGACAATTGCACAGCGATCAATCTTAAGCAGCTCAGTGCTCCCTCAATTGAAGTACGCGAATACTGACATTAGAATAATGTCTTTACGTCTGGATGCGGATCTTTTTGATCCTGAAGGACACGGTGCGCTCTCCATCACCGTAGGTGACATGCCACCCGGTACGATGTTGTCTCAAGGTAAAAATCATGGAGGAGGGGTGTGGACATTAGAGACCACGAGTGATACCGAATTTCAACTCACTGCCTGCGCCACACAGTCCCCATTTACAATTACGTTAACCTGTGTCGCGCTGGACTCTGAAACAGGTAACAGCACGGTTGCCTCTCATGTTGTTAACGTTGATCCTCGCAAAGGCGCGATGTCGTCAAACCGCACAATAGCGGCCTAGGGGTTATATAAATGAGAATATCAGTCGCAACGCGTGTGTTCTTAGTTTTTGCACTGGTCGCTGTGATCGTCGCGTGTATCGGCGCAGTCATCTATACCGATAACTAGAAAATAGAAATGCAAGTTAACGACTTGGCTGAACGTCGGCTGGAAGTTCTTGTAGACGCCGCTAACTTGAGCTGAAATAAAATCCATAACCAGTATTGCGGATATATTTGATAATTTTCCAGATATTGCTGCGTCAAAATCTCTAATCGAGGATATTCGAAAAGCCATTCAAACGAGTGATATTTTGATCATCAGACTTATGTCTGAATTTGATAGTGAAACGCGGCGACTTCAAGAAAGCTCAAGGTCCACGATTCTAAATGCACTGGATGACAATAATTTTACAAATACACCACTGTATTCCTTCACAAAAAATTATGAAGTTATTGCCGGTAAAATTGCAGATAACGCATTAAACCGTATCTTGCCGAACAGAATACAATCGGTGTCGCCACTGATAAATCGAGAAACAAAGCACTTATATTTAGCTTGTTTGGTTTACTCATAATTGTATTGGTGATGATCTATCTATACTGGCATGTGATCCGCCAATTATTGCTTTTACAAACAAGTATGGCTGCTTTTGTTGAAGGACGTGAAGCGGATATTCCTACAAGCGGCAACGATGAGATCGCCAGCATGGGTAGGGCATTGGATTACCTTGTGACGACCCTGCGTCGACGCGAAGCACTACTAGGTGACCAGTTAGATTTCCAAAAAACATTATTGGATACCATACCAAACCCAATCTTTTATAAGAATGATAACGGTCAATTTACAGGTGCAAATGCAGCATTTGAATCCGTCGAAGGTTTAACTCCTGATGAGATCATCGGAAAATCTCCCTTTGATTTAGATCGCCCGGATCTAGCCGAAAGGTATGACCCGCAAGATCGTGCTGTCGGGATGGGCAAGCGGCGTTATTCATACGAGACCCAGAAAATTTTTGCTGACGGCAAGAAACACCACGTCATGATTGAGAAGGCGCAGTTTGAAAACGCTGACGGAAAAACAACGGGCGTAGCAGGCGTCATTGTTGATATCACGAGGCTGAAAGAAGCCGAACAAGAATTACAAGTCGCTAAGGAAATTGCGGAATCCGCAAGTCAGGCAAAATCCAGCTTCCTTGCTGCAATGAGCCATGAAATACGAACGCCAATGAACGGCGTGACAGGTATGGTCGAACTCCTGGAGAAAACCCACCTCGAACGTGAGCAAAGAAATATGCTCAGAACGGTTCGGGAATCTGCTGAGGCATTACTTCGCATCATTGATGACATTCTGGATTTCTCAAAGATCGAAGCCGGCCGAATGGACTTGGAAAATGTTCCCGTTTCATTGTCTGCAATTATTAATGGCGTGGCGGATACGCTCGCACCATCCGTTAAAGAACGCGGTCGCGACGTCAGTTTCATTTCCTTTGCTGATCCCAATTGCCCTGATTGGGTGATAAGCGATCCCGTTCGATTGCGACAAATTCTCATGAACCTTGCAGGCAATGCCGTGAAGTTCACCGAAGCGGGGAAAGTCGTTATCGCGGTTGAAAAAGTAGAAATGAAAAACGATAACATTATTCTTCGCTTTCGTGTCAGCGATACCGGCATTGGTATCTCTAAAGACAATCAGCAAAAATTATTTGAAGCCTTTACCCAGGCAGAAGGCACTATTACGCGGCGGTTTGGTGGGACAGGTTTAGGTCTATCGATTTCACGTAGTCTTGTTGATCTTATGGGGGGGCGCATTGGCGTCGAAAGTGAACTCGGACAAGGGGCAACTTTCTAGTTTGAAATTCCTTTTCTCATGAGTCAGCCAGCAGAGAATGCGGTACCCGCGGCCACTAATATTGATCTGCGTGATATTAATGTTTTGATCTGTGTTTCAGACGGCGAAGAAAGACAAATTATAATTAGATACCTTGAGCATCTAGATATTAAGCATTCAAAAATGGAAACTGTCGACGACATGATTGATTCATGTGGCATGGCTGATGTTGTCATTATCGATAACTGGGCCGGAAGCGGCGGTAGTGTCGATGAATTGGCGCAAACGATTGTGCAAGAAATATCAACGCAAAACCGCCCAGGTATTTTATGTCTTAGAAATCAACTCGATCAATCCAAGAAAAGCTCTAAAAAGAACGGAATTACTGTTCAACGTCCATATTCAAGCCGGGCTTTGGTTGAAGCTCTGGCAGTGGCTATCGGTCGAATTGATCCAGATCAATTCAATCAAGACCCATCTGAAGAACGTCTCGTAAGCGTTGTCGAACCCCCGTCGGTTGAGGCCGCACGCGAGGCGGGTCGATTGATCCTTGCTGTCGAAGATCACCCCGTGAACCGTCAGGTCCTCGTGCGTCAGCTTCATACACTCGGTTATGCAGTCAAGGTGGCTGTGAATGGCTTTGAGGCCCTTGAGAAATGGCAGACTGGGGGGTTCGCACTGGTTTTTACTGATTGCCATATGCCTGAGATGGACGAGTTCTAACTTACCGCTGCTATTCGCGCTGCTGAAGAGACGTCACAAGCGTACACGCCCATCATTGCGGCGACGGCGAACGCGCTTCAGGGCGAGGCAGAGAATTGCCTGCGTGCAGGCATGGACGGCTATCTGTCTAAGCCTGTTAAACTTGAAAAGTTAGCTGACGAGATTGGGAAATGGATACCTCGTGATGATGTGCAAATCATCGAGCGCATAACACAACCTTCAACGACTGAGATGATGGAAAACAAGATCATTGATTTGTCTGTTCTTCGCGACATATGCCATGGAAACGAAGACGATTTGAGGGAAATGCTTGGAGACTTTGTCGAAATTAATAGTCTGGTTATTAACGATATTGAGAACGCAGCAAAAGAGAATGACCATGAATCCTTAACAGGGCATGCTCATAAGCTTAAAGGGTCTGCGGGCACAGCAGGGGCAAAACCTCTTGCGGAAATCGCGAAACAACTTGAGAAAATAAAAACCAACGACGATGCAATAAAGGTTTTAGAACTTACCCAAGCCTTAAGATCTGAATTCGAACGCGTATGTGTAGAAATAAATGAGCTGCGGGAATAAAATTTAATGAGTACTCGAATTCTCTATGTCGAAGATGATGCGTTCGTCGCTCGTTTAGTAAAGCGCCGCCTCGAGAATGATGGTTTTGTCGTCACTGTGTCAGAAGATGGAGAGACCGGACTTAAGCTCGCTCAATCCGGTGCGTTTGATATCATCTTACTCGATCATATGTTGCCCAATATGTCCGGTCTTGAAATTCTAAAGGCCTTGCAGCCAGATCCGCCGGCACCCGTGATAATGGTCTCTGGATCATCTGAACTCGCTGTTGCCGTTGAAGCCATGAAAATTGGCGCTTCTGATTACGTCATTAAAGAAACAGACGGCAGTTATCTTGACCTGCTGCCTCGAACGATCAGTTGTGTCTTTAATCACGTGCGCCTGATCGAAGATAAGAAACAGGCTGACGAGCGCATCGCTGAACAAGCTCAGACTATTCAAGGTGTTCTTGATAATATGGACCCGGGAATCACATTGTTTGATACCGACTTGAATCTTGTTTCTTACAATGACCGGATACTTGAACTCTTCGAGCTTCCTGCAGATTTTCTCGAGGTTGGGATACCTCTGATCGATATTCTCAATCGCATAGGCAAAAATGGTGACTTTGGTGTTGAAGAGTCTAAAGAGGCCATTACGACACGCCTTGATTTTTTTAAATCGGGTGAGGCATTCGCACTTGATCACGAACGACTAACAGGCCGCGTGATCGAGGTGAGAGGCGGGCCTATGCCTGGTGGAGAATTTATTGCGACGTATACCGATATTACGGATCGCAAAAGAATGGAAGATGAACTTCGACGCTTGGCGACAAAAGACCCTCTAACGGATGTTAATAATCGCCGTCGTTACACTGAGACGTCAGAGCGAGAATTAACCCGCTGTATTCGATATGAACATCCACTTTGTGTTTTGATGCAGATCACTTCAAGGCGATTAATGATACATACGGCCACGAAGCGGGGGACCGTGTTCTGGTTGCCCTCGCCAAGGCGTGCATGCACGAACTTCGTGATGTTGATGTCTTTGGGCGTTTTGGCGGCGAAGAATTCACCATCACACTCCCCGAAACATCCATAGACATTGCCATGGATGTAGCCGAACGGCTTTGGCAACTTCTCTCCGAAATTATTGTGCCACTGGATGACAGCAGTAATGTAACATTCAGCGTCAGTATCGGGGTATCTCAGCTTATGAATAGCAAAGAGACATTATCAGATATTTTGAATAGGGCAGATGGTGCCCTCTATACAGCAAAAGAAGGTGGACGAAACCAAGTCGTCGCAGCTTAGTAATTTATGCGTTACGTTGAACGGATACCCAGAAATTTCCATTTTGAATAGATGGTTTGCTGAGCAGGCTCGAAAAAGCTTTCAGTAACACTCACTGCCCCTTAGTCACAGCTATTTACACCATATTTCATGCTCAGTTTTGTAATTTTAATCGTTAACCTTTAACTCATTGCGTGTACTCACGAAGTGTTGTTCGCGGCAACAATGCACACAAGTTAACGTTTCGTTGACGAAATGAGCCTGTAAGCCTACCATATCAAGGGATTTATATACTTTGTCACTGTTGCGCCCCGGCGTTGCAGGACATTCACGTAAATAATTTGGGTTGGGTTTAAAATAGACGAATGGCAACTGTTCCAAAACCAGTGGCGATAACGGCACCTACGCCCGCGCAAGCGGCGCGTGTGGTTGGCCCATCGACACGCGTTGCTTCTGTCTCTACGTCCCAAGTTGATCAAGCTGACATCGGTACAAACATTGCTTTTGATGCCGCGACATCTGGTTTCCTTCAAGAGCAAAGACAAACACCTCTGAACAGAGAAGAGGGCAGACAGCAACGGTTTGCTGACCCTAGTTTTGATCGCCTTTTCACGACAAACACCCAGATTTTTGCTGAAATATTTGAAGCCGATAGCAAAGTAGCTGCTTCGAGTGGGGGAGAGGGCGCGCCTTCACGTTCGAACAAAACACCCGTATCGTCTGTTATTAAAACCTATGAAGACAACGCACTGATTATTTCCGGCCGACAGCACTACAATGGAATAGAATTCAGTTTTAATCTTTAATTTCGGTTGGGTATCTTTCAGCAGGCCAATATTAACAAATCCATCTATCTTTTAAATTTCTATTGGTGATCTAGGTCATTTCGATGTCGTTGCCTGTTCGTATACAGTTAAGGTGGAGATTATAAAAATGGCTTTATCAACGGTACTATCAACAGCGACTTCAGGGTTACTTGTATCATCATTGCGCGCCACGAGTGCTGCCAACAATATCGCCAATATTAATACACCTGACTACGAAGCAACACGCGTTGCTCAAAACACATTTCGCTCAGGACCAAACCTCTCGAGTGGATCCGTAGTATAAGCGCAATTGATTGGCACCGAAAAGGGTCCTGATCTTGGTGAAGAAATCCTCCAACTTATCGAAGCTGAAACAACGTACCGGGCCAACGCAGAAATTTTACGAACAGCATCGAACCTTTCACGCGATCTTCTCGATACCCTGGCTTGATCTCAAGACAAATTTTCCACATACAATCACTTGAGAAAAAATAAAAATTCAGTTTACCATTCCATATTATGGTGAGCGCCACAATATTTGATCATTGGAGATCGTTACCGACATGCCGGCTGATGTAAGTAATGCATTCGATATTGCGTTTTGGTTTGCCGATACGGCACTAAACGAAAACGAGTACCTGCAACCACAGAAGTTGCAGCGACTTCTTTTTATTGCGCAGTCCTATTATTGCATCGTTCAAAAAGGGCGCAAACTTATGCCTGCCGTTTTTGTTGCTGATGAAACCGGGCCAATGGAACCAAATGTTTACATGGCTTTCTCTCGAGGACGCCCGGACATTGATGCAGAAATATTCCTTCCTTATGAAGTAGAAGAATTTCTCTCTGATATTTGGCGTTGGTTTGGTCACATGCCGATCGAACGTTTGGATACGATTACAAAAGAAACAAGTGCATTTAAAAATGCCCTCAAACGAGGTCCGCGTGCGGAAATGACTCTCAAGGAAATGGGTGTTTCATTTTTAGAAAACTGTGAAGCACCGGCAGCGTCACAAGTGACGTCCCAAAAAGTTTTACGCACGCAGTCCGGAAAACCTGTACAAGTAAAAGCGTGGGTACCGGGCGCAAAAAAAATGCGTTTATAAAAAGTACTTATTTGAATCGACGACAAACTATGCGTAACAAAAAATAAACGAATTGTTTCCATAGTAGCGACGATTATGTGGTAGCGGATAAATTGAAAAATGGAATGCGATAAATTGTTTGTTGAATCCGGTAACTTTGATAAATCCATTAGAATCAATTTTCAGAAAGTTTTTCTGAAGTGTGATGCGTTGCACTTCCGAACTTATCCACATCCTGATATACATCAACTTCATTTCATTGACGAGAGGTCCTGATTCTATGGCGAAAGCAACAAAAACAGCAGCAAAAAAACCTGCTGCAAAAAAGAAAACCGCAGC
>DGOK01000093.1:10569-24701 GCA_002389385.1 Rhodospirillaceae bacterium UBA4468
CTAAAAAAACAGCAACTAAAAAAGCTCCAGCCAAAAAGGCAGTAGCAAAGAAGGCTCCAGCTAAAAAAGCAGTTGCAAAGAAGGCGCCAGCTAAAAAATCAGTAGCAAAGAAGGCTCCTGCTAAGAAGGCCGCTGCTAAGAAAGCTCCTGCGAAAAAGAAAGCCGCTAAGAAAGCGCCAGCCAAAAAAGCAGCTACTAAGAAAACACCAGCTAAAAAGAAAGTCGCTAAAAAGGCACCAGCAAAGAAAGCCGTCGCGAAGAAAAAAGTGCCTGCTAAAAAGAAAGCTGCTGCTAAAAAGAAAAAGTAGCGATTACATCGCGACGTATTGTCGCTTGATTATCGAATAAAAAGGCACTGCTTCTAAGCGGTGCCTTTTTTATTTGGGAATCAAGAAATCAAAATCACAACCATCTTCAGCTTGCGTCACAGTATCGAGATAAAGTTTCAGATACCCTCGATCTGATCCAGCGTGAGGAGGACGCGGCGTATAGCGTGCGCGCCGTGCTGCCATTTCTTCATCAGAGACACATAAATCAAGTGTGCGTGCATCCGCATCCAATTTAATGATGTCACCATTTTCGACGAGTGCCAGTGGACCACCATCAGCACTCTCGGGAGATATGTGAAGAATAATCGTCCCAAAGGCAGTACCGCTCATCCGTGCGTCAGATAACCGCAACATATCTTTAACGCCTTTACGCGCCAGCTTTATGGGGATTGGAATATACCCAGCTTCGGGCATGCCTGGTGCGCCTTTGGGGCCAGCATGCTTGAGCACGATCACATCGTCCTTGGTAACATCTAGGTCTTCACTATCGATGCGTTCAGCCAAGTCTTCCAAATCCTCAAAGACAACTGCACGTCCTTCAAATTGTAAAAGGTCGGGAGATGCAGCAGCTTTTTTCAATACAGCACCATTAGGTGCCAGTGATCCACGCAGGGCAATCATGCCTTCATTCTTAGCAAGCGGTGCCGATGCAGGCTTAACGATTTCCTGTGCCCATGCAGCAGGGGATGCAGCCAGGTTTTCGCCTAATGTTTTGCCAGTAACTGTTTTCGCATCCAAGGCGAGCGAAGATTCAATTTCACGAAGTACCGGTGCCAAACCACCCGCACGATACAAATCTTCCATATAGTTTTTACCAGCAGGTTTAAGGTCAACCAGCACCGGTGTTTCTTTGCCAATTGCATCCAGACGATTCAATGACGCATCAAGACCTAGTCGACCCGCAACGGCCGCGATATGAACAATCGCATTCGTTGATCCACCAATAGCCTGTAATGTACGAAGCGCATTATTGATGCTGTCTTGGGTAATGATATCACTTGGCTTGAGATTTTCTGCTGCAATAGAGACAGCACGTGAGCCTGTTTCCTCGGCATGGCGCATGCGATCACTCATGACAGCTGGAATTGCCGCACCCTCAGGTAACATGATGCCCATTGCTTCTGACATCAGCGCCATTGTCGATGCTGTTCCCATAACGCCACAAGTGCCTGCAGAAGGGACAAGCTTTTCTGATGCTGCTTCGATACCGGCGGCGTCGATTTCGCCTGCTCGGTGCATACCCCAAAGCCTGCGACAGTCTGTGCAGGCACCAATACGTTCGCCGCGCAAATTACCCGCCATCATAGGGCCGGTAACTTCAAGAATTGTTGGACAGTCCGCAGAGAAGGCGCCCATTAATAATGCTGGCACTGTCTTGTCGCATCCACCAATCAGAACGACAGAATCCATTGGCTGCGCTTTGATCATTTCTTCAACATCCATCGACATCAGGTTCCTTAAGAACATAGACGTTGGATAGGCGAAACTTTCGTGAATTGAGATGACTGGAAACGTTACGGGGAGACCGCCAGCAAGCATCACGCCGCGTTTAACGGCTTCGATAATGTCCGGCACATTTGCATGACAGGCGTTATAGCCAGAATACGTATCAACAATCCCGACAATGGGTCTGGAAAGCGCGTCCTCGGTATATCCCATGGCCTTGATGAAGGCCTTGCGTAAAAAAAGCGAAAAGGCTTCATCGCCATAGCGCGTAAGGCCGCGTTTCATTCCTTTGGGATCGTTATTTTCTGACATGCACGTTTCCTCCGTATGTTCTATATTTAGCTCTGGTTTGAAATACTGTCACGACAGTGCGTTAGGAGATTCAAAATTATGGCGACAAGTAATGCCTTTAAAATTGCGGTAATGCCAGGTGATGGCATTGGTATTGAAGTTATGGATGCATGCCTTGTCGTGATGGACGCTGTATATAAGAAAGTTGGTGGGCCTGCATACAAATTTCAACATGTTCCTGGTGGGGCTGCGCATTATCGTGATCATGGCACCGATCTCCCTGAGGAAAGCTTTGAAACTGCGAAGAATGCAGATGCGATCTTATTTGGTGCCATGGGGCTGCCCGACGTTCGAAAAGAAGATGGTACCGAGATCAATCCGCAGCTAGATTTGCGCTTTGGTCTGGAACTTTATGCAGGTGTGCGGCCCGTCAGGGTCCTGCCTGGCGCGCCGACGCCATTAGCTGACCCACGCGCCCGTGAGATTGATCTCGTACTGATCCGCGAGAACACCGAAGGGCTTTTTGCTGACATCCGCAAGCCACGTCACGATAACGGTATCGAAGTAGAAGACCGCTGCCTGATCACACGCAAAGGCACAGAGCGCGTTGTCGACTATGCCTTCAAGCTTGCTAAGACCCGTGCACGCACCCGCACGGATGCCCGGCGTGTCACCTGTGTCGACAAAGCAAATGTCCTGCATTCTATGGCATTCTTTCGAACCGTATTTGATGATGTGCGCGCGAATTACACAGATATTGAGGCTGATTACGCCTATGTCGATGCCATGGCCCTGAATCTGGTTAAGCACCCATGGAATTACGATGTGATGGTCATGGAGAATTTGTTGGGTGATATTCTCTCAGACCTGACTGCAGGGATCGTTGGCGGCCTTGGCATGGCACCATCAGGAGATATTGGTGACGAACATGGCCTGTTCCAACCCTCACATGGCAGCGCGCCTGATATTGCTGGGAAGGGCTTAGCAAACCCTGTCGCGATGTTCCTTTCGGCTGCCATGATGATGACGTGGCTTGGCACAAAGCATAACGAAGCTCAAACTATTGAGGCGGGGGCACTGTTGGATGACGCCATCGCCAAGGCATTTGCATCAGGCACGCTTAAGCCAACTGAGTTCGGCGGCCCGCACGGTACAGATGATATTACACGCGCAGTTTTGAATGTAATTTAGCCATTAAACTGGTTTGAATAAAATTTCGGCATTTTCTTTCAATCACTTGGCAGCCCTTCTATGATGATAACAATTACGCAGTAAAGCTGTTGCCTTGCTTAAAAAGATTATTAAACGAGTGAAAAACTCGAACGAAAAAGACATTATAAAATTCTTTGATTAAATGCTCGAACCAGATGGGACGGTTCGTATGGCATACGCACAGTATGGCGAATGGCTCGACGGTGTTTCCAAGGAATTTATGATTCGTAAAAACGATCAAGCCGACATGATGTTCAAGCGGCTTGGCATCACATTTACGGTGTATGGCGACGACTCATCCACGGAACGGATGATTCCATTTGATATTATTCCGCGCATTATTGACCCAAATCAGTGGGATTATCTTTCCTGCGGTGCTATCCAGCGTGTCGATGCGCTGAATGCTTTTCTTGATGATATTTATCATGATCAGGCAATTCTGAAGGCAGGACGCATTCCAAAGGAACTCGTTCTAAATAATGATGCGTTCCGACCTGAGATGCTCGACCTCGATCTACCCAAACGGGTTTATGGGCATATTGCGGGCGTTGATCTTGTCTGCACAGGTGAGCGTGATTTCTTTGTTCTTGAGGATAATGTCCGGACACCATCGGGTGTCTCGTACATGCTCGAAAATCGCCAAACCATGATGCGTTTGTTCCCTGAGCTTTTCTCAATGAATAACATTGCGCCTGTTGAACGCTTTGCATCAGAACTTTGTGCTAATTTGAAATCTGTTGCCCCGCTTGGTGTTGATGATCCTACAATCGTTCTATTAACGCCTGGACGCTTCAACAGTGCCTTTTTTGAGCATGCATTTTTAGCGACCGAGATGGGCATTGAACTTGTTGAAGGCCAAGACCTGTTTGTTAATGATGGCCTTGTCTTCATGAGAACAACAGAAGGGCCAAAACGTATCGATGTGATTTATCGACGCATCGATGATGACTTTATCGACTCCCTTGCATTCCGTTCAGTCTCGATGCTCGGCGTGCCAGGCTTGTTAAGCGTTATTCGCCGCGGGCGCGTCACGTTTACGAATGCCATTGGCACCGGCGTCGCTGACGACAAAGCAATGTACGTGTATAGCAGATCGTGGGACACAGAACTTCCTTGATAGTATCAAGGAGCGCGCTCACCACTTTAAGGGCGTTGTATACGGTACCATGAGGCGCGTTGAGCCATTCTTATTCTGGGAAATGGGAACCGCACTCGAACGCGCAGAGAATACGGCGCGATTGATTTTGGCCCGATCAGATAACTTACACCGTGCCGCACGCCGCGATGACGGGTTTGATTATTATCGTTGGGGTACATTCTTGCGGTCAGCCAATTCATATGGCGCGTACCGGCAATTGTATGGAGACGTTGAACCTGTATTGGTTGCAGATTTATTGATCCTGAATACTCAAATTCCAAGGTCGCTGTTGTCTTGCATTGAAGACGCAACAGAAGTCCTCCGCACCTTAAAACGTGAAGTACAATGTGCAGAAATGGCCGAGCGTTTAGCCTCCGAAATCAGAACCATGCGGCTTGAGCGTGTGCTTCGGTCTGGTTTGACCGATTTCCTTATCGATTTTCAAAAACAAGTCCATGCGCTGAGTGATCAAATTCGCGCTGACTTCATTATGGTACGGTGAGGAAATAAAATGCGCCTGACCATCACACACGAAACAATTTATAAGTTTGCAAAACAGGCGAAACACTCCATCCAGTATTTGCGTTTAACGCCGACTGGATGCGCCAGCCAAAGGGTTTTATCCTGGGCTGTGTCGACACAGGGTAGCATAACGCCCTGGATCGATGGCTTTGGGAACAGCGCACACGTATCAACGATCGACGAACCTATAGTGAAATTAAAGTGCTCGTCGAAGGCACTGTTGAGACTTTTGATACGGCTGGTGTACTCTCCGGTCGCGACGGGCTTCCCTCAGAGTTGTTCATGCGTGACACGCCATTTACGGCTGTAGGAGAGGCAACGCGCGCCTTAGCAGAGAATGCACGCCCTGCAATGGACGGTGGCACCCTCGTTGGCCTGCATGCACTGACGAACACGATTGCAGACAAGATTTCTTATACAGCAGGGGCAACAACCACAGAAACACTGGCCGAAGAAGCGGTTCGGTCTGGTTCAGGTGTTTGCCAGGATCACGCGCACATCTTTATTGCCTACGCGCGCGTATTGGGCATACCTGCACGATATGTCAGCGGATACATTTTAGCAGGGCAGGGTAACGATAGTCATGTTGCATCCCATGCCTGGGCCGAAACCTCTGTGCCTGAGCTTGGCTGGGTTAGTTTCGATCCGTCAAACCGACAGTCAGCAACCAAAGAATATGTTCGCTTGGCCATCGGCTTCGACTATCTTGGAACAGCCCCAATCCGTGGGTCAAGATATGGCGGCGGCATGGAAGAAATGTCGGTACGGGTTCAGGTCGACCAGACTCAATCCTAATTCCTGTTTCTGAACAAACTGGGGCTTGATCCTTTGGTCAATTCATGGCCACGGATAGAATTCAAATAACATATTTATAGGGTTCATATGACCTACTGTCTGGGCATTCGTCTTAATGACGGCATCGTATTTGCAGCTGAATCGCGCACCAATGCGGGCGTCGATAATATATCGATGTATCGGAAGCTTTTTACCTTCGAAAAACCTGGTGATAGAAACATATGTGTAATGACAGCGGGTAACCTTGCAGTCACTCAGGCTGTGGTTTCTCAACTCGAAGAAGGGCTCGATGACGAAGATGACGACGATACGTTATATACGGTCTCGTCCATGTCAGATGCTACAAAAATGGTGGGGCGCGCGCTGCGCAATGTACGTGCGCGTGATGAAGTGTTTCTCAAGGCTGACGATGCCGACTCGTCGGCGAGCTTTATTGTTGGTGGACAGATAGCAGGCAGGCGCATGCGGCTGTTTCTCGTCTATTCAGCGGGCAACTATATCGAAGCAACGGATGATACGCCGTATCTGCAAATTGGTGAATCAAAGTATGGAAAGCCTATCCTTGAGCGTGTCGTCACGCCGCAGATGGATCTGGCGCAGGCTGCAAAGTGCGCCTTGGTGTCCCTCGATAGCACAATCCGCTCAAACGTCGCCGTAGCGCCGCCCATCGATATGGTCGTGATCAGGACTGATGATTGCCGCATTGCTGTTGAACAGCGTATTCAAGCCGATGACGAATACTATACGGATATCTCGAAGAACTGGGGCGAGGGGCTTCGCAATCTATTTGATAGCCTACCAGCGCCAAGCTGGTTGGAAGATGATATGGGTAACCAAAACGGTTGCCCCTAGATCATCATCATTACCAAGAAGACCAACAGAACACTCAAGACGATTAGCGCCATTGTTCCCGCGTGCATTGACCGTGACATCATCGACTTTGTGCCGTGCTGTCCTTCGATCAACGCAATAATATCGTCCAGAACCTTTAGTGTCTCAGAGCGAACACCACGGTCAAATCGCACAATCCATTTTCCCGCGAATTGCATCACGCACGGCATGAATTTTCTGTAGATCCAATCTGAATCCAGATTGGTTGATTTGAGTTCTGGCGGATAAATTTTATAGAGCATGAGCACAGTAAACGCCAAAGCCGAGAACAACAGGAGTTGAAGCTGATTTATGACGTGCGCAGAGGTATAGGGCTCAAACACAACCGGATATGGCAGAATATCGAAGAGCATCTGCGGATAAACGCCAATAAAGATACACAGGAACGACGAAATCGCCATCGCAAGCAACATATTCCAGGGCGCTTCTTTGACACGGTGGCCACTGTCATGGGCGAAGAATGCGAAGTACGGGATTTTAATACCAGAGTGGTGGAAAACGCCCGCCGAAGCGAACAGCAGAGTTCCCCAAACAAACCAACGATGATCTTCAGCGACCGCCAGCAAAATCATGGATTTAGAGACAAACCCTGAAAAGAGCGGGAAGGCTGAAATTGACGCTGCGCCAATAATACAAAATCCTGTAGTGAAGGGCATCGACTTGTACAAACCGCCAAGCTCTGAGCCTTTACAGGTGCCTGTACGGTACAACACCGCGCCCATAGACATAAACAACAAGGCTTTATAGAGAATATGGCTAAATGCGTGTGATGCTGTGCCGTTGAGCGACAATTCAGTGCCAATGCCAATGCCGACGACCATGAAGCCAAGCTGGTTGTTCAGGGAATACGCGAGCACGCGGCGCAAATCATTTTCAATAACCGCATAGAAGATCGGGAACGCTGTCATCGTCGCACCGATATAAATAAGCATTTCAGTGCCCGCATAGCCCCGTGCAAGCGCGTAAACGGCAAGTTTGGTGGTGAAGGCGCTTAAAACGACGGTGCCCGTCACCGTGGCTTCTGGGTAAGCGTCCTGCAGCCAGTTATGAAGCAGAGGGAAGGCGCATTTAATACCGAAGGCGATCAGGATCAATTTACCAGCCAGCGTTTCAATGCCGATATGCCCGAATTGTATCGATCCCGTGTCGTTGTACCAAAGTAACACGCCAGCAAGCAGGATTACGCCTGAGCCAACTTGTATCAGCAAATACCTCATACCTGTTTTGTATGCGCGCTCAGTTCTGGCAGCCCAGATCAAGAACACCGATGAAATCGCTGTCAGTTCCCAATAAACGAACAAGGTAACGAGATCGCCGGCAAATACAGCGGCAATCGCTGCGCCTGCATAAATGAGAGCCGAGACTTGCTGCATCGTATCGCGTTCATGAAATGCGAAAAGCATCGCCAGGAACGCTGCAATATTAAAGATATACCCCCATACCATAGCCAATCGATCGACGCGCAATAGCTCAAGCGTCAGGCCAAGCGTTTCATATGTGACAACTGTGCCAGGCGTTAAATTATGAACCACGAACAACCCAATGAGCGGCAACACGAGCAAATAAACGCGCCGCAAAGCATGGGGCAGGAGGGCAACAGGCAGAGCACCGATGATGAGGATGAGGCCGGGATTGAAGCTAGACATCTTTGTCGTAATACTCCTCATCACGCATCAAAAAGACGCGCATCACCTTCGCGATTAAGACAAGGCCAACGCACATGAAAAACCCATACAGTGCGTAAAATCCAAACCAAGCTTCTACTGCAAAATGTGGATGTTTTTCATAGAAGGCATCAGCAACAAATAACAACCCACACACAACAAACAACACCCAAATGATCTTTTTGACGTTCTTCTGGTCGTCAAGCCAGTACGTCTTGGGGTCATGTATCTTGTTTTCGTGCTCACTCATCGATCAGCCTCCGAAAACCGGGGTTAAGAACAGACGGATACGATCCGCATAAAAGAACAGCGCAAAACAACCAATCGTCGTCAGTACAATAGGTGCAAGGCACATGATCGGCGCTTCGGCGATACCGGGGCGACCAAAGGTCAGGTGCTTTAACATGGAATGATTAGGCGGCGCGTGATGATGACTATGATCATCACCATGACTGTGCGTGTCTGCAGGTTTTTCCTTACCAAAGTACCCATACAGCACCAAAGGCATCAAATAGGCGATGTTCAGCAATGAAGAGATCATGAGAACGGCAATAAAGATGATCTGATCGGTCTCGGCAGCCGCGAGGGCGATATACCACTTTGACCAGACACCGCCGAGAGGTGGCAGACCAATGATCGACAGCGATGCCACAAAGAAACAGAAGAACGTGACCGGCATCTTGCGGCCTAGGCCATGCATGTCAGAAATTTCAGTCTTGTGTGCAAACACGATAATCGCACCGGCGCAGAAGAAGAGGGTGATTTTACCAAATGCATGCATAACGATGTGCATCGTTGAGCCCATGGCACCGATATTCGATGCCAGCATAGCGCCTAACACAACGTAACTGAGCTGACTGATGGTCGAATAGGCCAAGCGAGCCTTGAGGTTGTCTTGGCGCATCGCAATGATCGACGAGAGCAGAATTGTGATGGCAGCCACATACGCAAGCCATGTCGACGCCCCTGTATCACGGAGCGTATCGAGACCGAAGATAAAGACGCTGACTTTCACGACTGAGAACACACCAGCTTTCACAACCGCAACGGCATGCAGCAATGCACTAACCGGCGTCGGTGCGACCATGGCAGCGGGAAGCCAACGGTGGAACGGCATCAATGCTGCCTTACCAATACCGTAGATATAAAGACCAAACAGAATGGCGATCACACCCGCAGGCGCGTTACCTTCAAGAATGCCGCCTTTCTGGAAGTCTAGGGTGCCTGCTTCGACGTATGTCCAGATCATCGCGGTGAGCAAGAATGTCACAGACGTACCCAGCAAAATCCCCAGATAAACCCGGCCTGCACGGCGAGCTTCGTCTGTCCCTGAGTGTGTCACAAGCGGGAAGGTCGAGATGGTCAGCACTTCATAGAAAACAAACAGCGTCAGCATATTGCCTGAGAAGGCGATCCCCAGTGCAGACATGATGGCAATCGCAAAGCAAAAGAAGAACCGTGTCTGATTGGCTTCATGGTGACCGCGCATATACCCAAAGGCATAGAACGATGTCACGATCCAAAGGAAGCTCGCAACACCGGCAAAGATCATCCCTAAAGGCTCAAGAGACAGCGTCAGAGATAACCCAGGGATCATTTGCAGCAATGTGACCGTTGGGCGTCCACCGGCATCCACGATCTGGATTAACTGCCAAACGATGCAAAACAGAATAATTGACGTAATAACTGTCAGGCCATCTCGAACGTTTGCAGATCCGGGGCCAGAGAACAGCACGGACAATCCACCAAGAAACGGCACACCAAGTGCCAGAAGGACTAAGGTCTCAGCGGTCATTATTTTGATCCCCCGAGTAATGTCTGTGCAGCATTCAGGGAAATCTCACTGGTCAGCGTCGCATCAGTACCAAAGTACACTGCTGCCCCGATAAGCACGTATGTTGGTATTAACATCGCAATAGGGGCTTCATTGTAGGACAAGTCACCATCAGCTGGCTTTTGGAAGTACATGACTTCGACGACACGCCACACATAGATAACGGCGAGCAACGATGCGAACATGATCATGAATGCAATCGGCCACCAACCTTCGGCCAGTGCACCTTGCACAAGATAGAACTTGGAAATAAATCCAACCGTCAACGGTGTACCAACTAAAGCGAAGCCACCAATAACGAATGCAGCTGCGGTGAGAGGCATGCGCTTACCCATACCTGCCATGTCTTTCAGATCCGTTGATCCAACCATATAGAATACACACCCCATCGCCATAAAGAGGCCACCCTTCATCAGCGCGTGGTTAAACATATGAATAATACCGCCTTCGAGCGCGATTGCGTTACCAATCGAAATACCCAAAACCATATACCCGACCTGGGCGATACTTGAGTATGCCAGCAAGCGCTTCACATTGGTTTGGAAGATCGCCAACAATGACCCGGCAAACATACCCAATAGCGCCAGCGCAATCATTACGCCGCGAAGACCATAGGTCTCAAACGGATTAACATCACCAAAGACGGTGTAAATCAGGCGGAGCATTGCATAAACGGCAACCTTCGTCGCTGTTGCAGCCAAAAATGCCGTCACAGCAGATGGTGCATAGGTATACGCATTCGGTAGCCAGATATGCAGCGGGAATAGCGCTAGCTTAAGGCCAAACCCAATGATGACAAAAGCAAACGCGACGTGGATGGTCTGCGTATCTTGAACTTCAGGCAACGACGTTGCCAGGTCCGTCATGTTGAGTGACCCGGTCATCATATAGATCATTCCAAGGCCGATGACATAGAACGTCGCGCCCAGGGTGCCGATAATCAAATACCGTAGCGATGCGGTCAGGGCGCGTCGGTCATTCCCGAGGCTGATCAGCACATACGATGATAATGATGAAACTTCGAGGAATACGAAGAGGTTAAACGCATCACCTGTGACGGCCATACCAATAAGGCCTGCCATACACAGCAAGAACATGCAGTACACAAGGTAATGGCGCTCTTTCGGGATTTCACGTTCAATGCTGAGCTTCGCATATGGCATGACAACAGCAGCAATCGCCGCAACAATCATGACAACGAGCGCGCTGACCTCATCAATATGATAGACAATGCCCCACGGGCCATCCCAACCACCCATTTCATAAACGAGCGTTCCGTTCGCCATGATATGCTGGAGCAGTCCAATGGAGAGGACGAAGGTAATACCGGCTATGGCTGTTGCCCACGCCCAAGCCAAACCACTATGGCGTAACAGGACACAGATCGGCGCAGCCATAAGCGGCACGATAACAGCGAGTACAGACATATTTAGGCTAAGGAACGTCAATCTGAGCGCTCCTCAATATCGCGAATTTCATCATCTTCTATGGTGTCGTAGCTCTCTTGAATGCGCACCACCAAAGCCAATCCTAAGGCCGTTGTTGCAACACCCACAACAATCGCTGTCAGGATCAAGACGTGCGGTAATGGATTGGAATACACCTCAATCGAGTCAGCCAAGATAGGGGCGGTGCCGCCTTTAATTTTCGCCATAGAAATATAGAAAACAAAGACTGAAACCTGAAACACGTTCAACCCGACGATTTTTTTAATCAGGTTTTCATGAGCAATAACGATATACAGGCCGATCATCATCAAAAGGAAGACAATCCAATAGTTGAGCAATCCCGGGAATGCATAATCAATCATGACCAGCACTCCTTTGCTTAGCACTTACCTTATTCACATCAGCTGCCGCACGTCCGGCAAATGCACAGAAGATCGTCACAATTGATGCGAACACCGTCATGCCAACTCCAAATTCGACAAGCAATATACCGATGTGCTGTCCACCCGTCGGCGTTGATGCCAACACATTATAGTCCAAGAAACTTGCGCCCTTAATAAGAGACACAACGCCGGTACAAGCATAAAGCAAAACGCCAAGTGCCATGAGCCAGCGTGTTAACCAGGCGGGAAGTGCTTTGCGGAGCGTCCCCAGTCCATAAATGATGCCATACAGGATAAATGCAGCGCCGAATATCACACCGGCCTGGAAGCCGCCTCCAGGACCGAAATCGCCGTGCCACTGAACATAAAGGCCAAATAACAGAATGAACGGAATCAGCAACTTTGAGACGACACGAAGGACAATCTTTCGCTTCATAACATTGTTTGCGTCGGCCATGTTTTCATTCGCTGATTTTTCGCGGCGCCCACGACCAATCAACGCGATCACACCTACAGCAGCCGTGAAAATCACAAATGCTTCACCCATGGTATCGTAACCGCGATAGCTGGCCAAAATAGATGTCACAACGTTTGGTAAGCCAATCTCGGCCATGGAATCGTTCAAATACCGCGGTACCACGTGATTATGGATCGGCGCGTTCGGGTCACCAAATAACGGCATATCAAAGCTCGCATACACCAAAGCGAAACCAATCAATGTACATGCAATGAGCGCCTTGATTGTTTGCTTGTTGGGTGTGGCATTTTCATTTGCCGACGTCAGCGCCAAGGTCCCAATCATGAGGACGGTCGACGCACCAGCACCAACAGCAGCTTCTGTGAAAGCAACGTCTACGGCATCAAGGATCACGTATAATGTCGCACCCATTAAACTATAGATGCCACTCAGCATGACGACTGCGAAAAGATTGCGGATACGGGCGATGGCGATGGCGGTGACAGCCATGAACAACAATGTCATAACGTTCAGTGCGTCAGAAGTGATGATTTCAATATTCATGACGTGCTCGACTTTGTGGTCTTGGTCTGGCGCACGAGATCACGCTCTTCTTCAGTATCCACATCAGGCAATACGTCATGATTGATCGCCGCGCGGGCGAGGGCATGTGTCGCCGTCGGGCTGGTAAAGAAGATAAATACCAGGATTAATATCAGCTTTGCCGTAACCAGTGTAAATCCAGCCTGAAACATCAAACCAATAAAGATCAAGCCGACACCAAACGTATCAATCAATGATGCCGCATGAAGACGGGCATAGAAGTCCTTAAGCTTGATCAGTCCGTAGCCGCCAATAAGGCAGAAAATAATACCGCCTGAGATAAACGCCCAACTTGCAATATCGAGGATCATATCCATCAGATATCCCCCGCCGGATCGCCGTCATCACCATGTCCCATATCAGAGAATGTGACGTACTTGGTCACCGCAATTGTGCCAATGAAGTTGATGAGCGCATAAACGATCGCAAGATCCAGAAACTCTGGTCGACCATCAACAAAACCGTAAATAGCAATGAGCATCACCGACAACGTCCCAAAGACGTTTACGGCAAGAATTCGGTTGTAAACATTAGGGCCCATAAGTGCCAATGCCATAGCAAAAACCATGGTTACGACAACACCAGCGGCGGCAGCTGCAAACATCATGTTTTTGCATCTCCGACCAGCGGCGTGGCATCGCCCATAAGCTTGCATACCTTAGCGTCCATCTCACCACTGCGAAGACCTTCTGCAGTCTCGTCCATAAAGGCATGAACAGTGATGTACCCGTCATCAACCGAAATAGATACGGTGCCTGGCGTCAATGTTATTGAATTCGCATAGACTGTCTGGCCAAGGGCATCTGATTGGCTTGCCTTAACCCTAAGAACTTGGGGGTGTCGGGCATTCTTATCGCCAAGAATAGCTTTTGCGACAGTTAGATTGGAAAGAACAATTTCTTTTAATAACCAGGGAAAATACGTCAGACCGGGAATCGTCAGGTGAATAGGGTGACCTTCATGGTCGATAACATCCATGCGCCATGCAATAAATACGCACAACACAATGGACGCAACGCCAAGCGCAACGATCAATGTAAGCCAGTATCCTGAGAGCAGGACCCAGAACCCCGCCAATGCAGTAGCTAAAGCCAGGACTTGAACCACGTTCGCTTCCCT
>DGOK01000093.1:24739-25690 GCA_002389385.1 Rhodospirillaceae bacterium UBA4468
GGATTTAGCGCTTTCCTTAAAAGATAACTTAAGGGGCATAACACCTAGTGACCAGTATAAATTTACGAAATATTCACCATAAGACGAGTAAGCGCATATTTACGATGGCATTCCTCGCAATGATCGCCTTATCGCCTGAGGTGAAAGCGGGAAACCTTAAGCGTATCACCATTAAAAGCGACGGGGAACGCCATGAATTTAATGTTGAGGTTATGCGGAAATCCCACGAGCGTGCACGCGGTCTGATGCACCGCGATCATTTAGATCAAGACGCGGGTATGCTCTTCGACTTTAAGCGCCAGCTTATCGCCCGCATGTGGATGAGAAATACCCTTATCCCGCTCGATATGCTGTTTATTCACGAAGACGGCGAGATCATTAATATCGCACAGAATACAGTACCGTATTCACAGGAAATTTTATCCTCTACCAGTGAGGTTCGTTACGTTCTTGAGATCAATGGTGGTTTATCTGAAAAGCTCGGCATTAAACCCGGGGATCAAGTAGAACTACCAAAACCCTAGACCATATTAGGTTAAGACTTTCTAAGGCTGCGCTCTGTCGGGAACTCCAATGTGATGGTTGTCCCTTCATGAATTTCACTTTTAATGCCAAGGCGCCCATTGTGTAGCGTCATCAATGCCTGAACGATTGGGAGCCCAAGTCCTGTTCCTGGTGTTTCCTTGGTCATTGGATTTTGAATACGCCCAAACGGCATCAGGGCTGTATCCGTTTCATCAAGCTCAAAGCCGCATCCGGTGTCACTCACTTCAATGGCAATACCGTTATCATCACGTGATTTGACCGTAACTGAAATTTCACCGCCATCACGATTAAACTTCGTTGCGTTTGAAAACAGGTTGAAAAGCATTTGGGTGACTGCGCGACGATCAGAAAAAAGCTCCCCAACGCTTGGTTCAATATTAATCCTAAGTTCACATACTAAGCGCA
>DGOK01000041.1 GCA_002389385.1 Rhodospirillaceae bacterium UBA4468
TTTATTCCTGAATTATCCATATCGTCGCCCTGTTATTGGGTGGGAGCATGAAATTCGTGCCCTTAATGTTGATCGGATTCTTGCATTCTACAAGCGTTACTACGCGCCCAATAATGCGGTCTTGATTGTTGAGGGTGATGTTGACGTTGCTGATATTAAGCCAATGGCTGAAAAATATTATGGTGCCATTCCGCGTGGGCCAGATATCACTCGCGAGCGAACAACAGAATCGCCAGCTCGTGCTGACCGTCGTCTCACAATGGAGCATGAACGTGTTACGCAACCAAGCTGGAGCCGCCGTTATATTGCACCGAGTTACCACCACGGGCTGAAAGAACACGCGCACGCTTTGCAGGTCGTATCCGAGATTATTGGCGGTGGCCCCTCTAGTCGCTTGCATAAGAAGCTGGTCTTAGAGGATGCGATTGCACTATCCGCTGGGTCTTTCTATGGCGCTGATGAGTTAGGCCCGTCGACGTTTGGTGTGTATGCCGCACCCAAGCCAGGTGTCGATATGGCATTGATTGAAAAGATAGTGATGGACGAAATTACTCGTGTTTTAAATGAAGGTGTCAGCAAAGAAGAAGTTGATGGCGCGATTGAACGCATGCGCAATAACGCTGTGTTTGCAAAAGATGATTTTGGTACGGCTGCTCAGGTATTTGGCGTTGCGCTGACAAGCGGTGGCACGATTGAAAGTGTTGAAGGGTGGCTTGATAGAATTTCTGAAGTTACGACCGAGACAGCTTTGCTTGCCGCAAAGGCCGTTCTTGAGGGCAAGCATCATGTAACGGCTGAACTTCTCGCAAAGCCGCAAAGCTAATGGAAAAAATGACGATGAAAACTGCATTAAAGCACGTAGCTATTTCCATTGCGGCGACCGTTTTTCTGACTATTGCTGCGCCTCAGTCGGCCCATGCCGTTGAAGTTGAACGCGTTGTGAGCGATAGCGGCATTGAGGCTTGGCTTATACGTGATCTCTCGAATCCAATCACGACGCTTAAATTATCTTTCCGCGGCGGTGCTGCGTTAGATCCGGATGGAAAAGAAGGCCTCGCCCATTTTGTTGCATCCACCCTTGATGAGGGGTCGGGTGATATGGAGAGCAACGCGTTTCAGAAAGCGCTTGATGATAGATCTATCACATTGCGTTTCAATGCGGGTCGAGATTCATTTCGAGGTACATTGAGAACCCTAAATCAGCACCGGGATGATGCGTTTAAATATCTACGCTTGGCTTTAACGTCGCCTCGATTTGATGACACGCCGCTGACAAGAATTCGGGCGCAGATTATATCGGGCATTAAGCAGAGTGAAGAAGATCCATCTCACCTTGCTAACCAGGAAATGTTTGAGATGGCGTTTGCCGGTCATCCATACGCAAGGCCAACGCTTGGCACTGTAAATAGCCTAATGTCGGTGACGCCTGATGATATGCGTCAATTCGTTGCAACAAGGCTTGTACGTGACAATTTAATTATTGGCGTTGTTGGTGATATTGATCCGGCAACGCTCAAGACGTATCTGGATGCAACTTTTGCAGAACTTCCGAACTCAACGACATCATGGGCGTTGGCAAAAACGACACCACAGCTCACAGGCGCCGTTAAAGTTATTGATTTGGATGTAGGCCAAAGTTCTATTCAGTTTGGACAGCCTGGCATTGCCAGAAGCAGTCCGGATTTTTATACGGCATATGTCCTCAATTATATTCTGGGCGGCGGCGGTTTCGTGTCTCGCTTATATGAAGAGGTGCGTGAAAAGCGAGGCCTTGCATATTCGGTCTATACATATTTGATGCCATTAGATGCGAGTGCAGCAGTTATGGGTGGCGCAGGAACTGCGAATGAGCGGGTGGCTGAAACCTTAGATACGGTCCGCAATGTCTGGGAAAAGTTTGCCGAAGACGGCCCCACACAAGACGAATTGAACGATGCGAAAACCTATCTTACAGGTGCTTATCCGCTTCGCTTCGCGTCTTCGTCGGCGATTTCAGATATGTTAGTTGGGATACAAGAAGAAGGCATGGGAATTGATTATATTGATAATCGGAACGGATTTATTGACGCCGTTACATTGTCTGATGCGAAACGAGTTGCTGCTTCATTATTCCAACCAAAGAACCTCAGTTTTGTCATCGCAGGGCGCCCGCAAGGTGTTGTTGCCACAGATTAAGCGAGAAATCGCCTAAAACGCGTTTGCGGTGTGGTGTGGCGCGTCCACTTTTGTTACAAGTTTCCATGTCTTTGATCTCTCAAACAGTGGCTTGGCATGAGCTTTTAAGTGCTCGTGATCGAATTCAAGGCGAAACGGTCAGTGCGATGTTCGCCGCTGACGCTGGTCGTGCTGAAAGCTTCTCACTAGATCTTAGCGATCTTTATCTGGATTTTGCACGTCAGCGTGTTGACGCGAACGTTTTCGATGCACTTGTAAAACTTGCAGAAACGGCTGGTGTTTCCGATTTTATGAGACGCATGACGTCAGGAGACCTCGTCAACAGCACAGAAGGGCGTGCCGCACTTCATACTGCTAGTCGAGGCTATGAATCGAATCATCAAGAAATTTCTGATGTTGTTGATGCTAGCAGCCAACATCTCCAAGCATTCGTTGACGGTGTTCATCAGGGGCAGATTAAAACAGCTGCTGGCGGCTTATTTAAGAGTGTTGTCGCAATAGGTATTGGTGGCTCTGAACTTGGCCCGGCGTTGGCGCTTGATGCGCTTAAAGATGATACGGATGAAAAACTCGATGTGAGGGTGTGCGGTAATATTGATGGGATCGCGTTTAAGCGCGCATTTCATGGACTTGATCCATCCAGCACTATGATCATTGTGATCTCAAAATCGTTCACAACGCTTGAAACCACGCTGAATGCTAGGCGCGCGAAAGTATGGATGCAGGATCGTATTGGCGATGAGTGGGTTGAGCATTTTGTTGGTGTCAGTGCAAATCTGGATGAGACGGCAAAGTTTGGCATAAAAAACGACCGTATGTTCCCAATGTATGATTGGGTTGGCGGTCGCTATTCATTGTGGTCTGCCGTGGGCTTGCCCGTTGCGCTTGCTTATGGCTGGCCTGTTTTCTCTGCGATGCGCGACGGTGCACGCGAGATTGATGAACATGCGTTGAGTGCACCATTAGCTCAAAATGCGCCTGTCATTATGGCATTGCTGACAGTATGGAACGCCAGTTTCCTTGGCTATCAAGCCGAAGCATGTACGCCGTACGATACACGTTTGGCGATCTTGATTTCGCATTTGCAGCAGCTGGAAATGGAAAGCAATGGCAAGCGTGTGACACACGATGGCCTCGTTGTTGATTACCCAACGCAGCCCGTCGTTTTTGGGGGTGTTGGCGTTAATGTTCAGCATGCATTCTTTCAACAAATGCATCAGGGTACGACGCCGGCACCGATAGATTTTCTTATTCCTGCCTGTGCGCCGACTGGTGACGAGAGGTC
>DGOK01000123.1 GCA_002389385.1 Rhodospirillaceae bacterium UBA4468
GAGTCAGGCGATGTTGTACCTATTGTAACCTTCACGGCGGATCGCCTTCCACTTTTCCCTGACGTGCCAACCGTTTCTGAAAAAGGCAAAGCGTTTGCTTATGGCATGCAGCGTGCTGTTGTTGGTGCACCTGGTATGAGCGCCGATGCGCAGGCGTACTACACAGACCTGTTCAGCAAAGTCTACGCTTCAGCAAAATGGCAAGAATACCGCACCAAGAAGTCTCTTTTCGGCGACTTCCTCGCAGGGGATGGCCTTAAGGCTTATTGGGGTGAACAACGCACACGCCATGAGAAAATGCTGAGAGACATGGGCGCAATTAAGTAAGCCTTTGTTGCACATTTGAGACTTTGAATAGACGTCGAGAGATCGGGAGCGAGTGTTAGTTATGAGGCGAGCAGAAATAATAACCGCTGTGTTAATGGCACTTCTCTCGATCTACTTGATGATCAAGAGCTCAGAATTAAATATTGGAATTATTGAAGGCGAAGGTCCCGGTGGAGGGTTTTGGCCGTTTTGGTTATCTCTAGGCATGCTGATTTCATGCATCTGGATTGCCATTAACTGGTACAGACGGACGTCACCGCCCTCTCAGTCAACAGAAGTTTATATGGATAGTTATGGCATGCGCATGCTGCTCCTTGTAGGCGGCGGCGTTACAGCTTTCATTGGGCTCATACATTTCATTGGGTTCTATGGCGCCATTCCTGTTTTCCTCATTTATTACATTCGTTTTTTAGGACGCCACAGTTGGGGCACAACGCTTGCTATCTCGTTGCCAGCACCAGTCGTGACATTTCTCTTTTTTGATATTGCGATGCGGATCGTATTGCCTAAAGGCTATCTCGAGCCCTTGTTCTTGCCGCTTTATGACTTCTTTTTTTAGACACCATGAAGGCGAACGCTAAACCGCATAAGACTTTAAGATAGGACGACAAAGATATGGAAATTCTTGGGCACTTAGTTGACGGCATGTTTATTGCTCTCGAGCCCCTCAACATCATGTTGATGTTAGGTGGTGTCGCGCTGGGACTGTTTATCGGTGCAATGCCAGGCTTGGGTTCTGTGAATGGCGTTGCAATCCTTCTACCTGCAACCTTCCTGGTTCCGCCAACGTCCGCGATGATCTTCCTTGCTGCCATTTACTATGGTGCGATGTATGGAGGCGCTATTTCTTCCATCACGCTTGGCATTCCCGGCGCATCAACGGCAGTCGCCACGACGTTTGATGGCAGGCCAATGGCTCTCAAAGGGCGAGCCGACCTTGCATTAGTAACAGCAGCGGTCGCGTCTTTTGTTGGTGGCACTGTTGCCAACCTTTTGTTTACAGCTTTTGCACCGCCCCTCGCCCATGTCGCCCTGGATTTTGGTGACCCCGAAATCTTTGCATTGATGCTTTTAGCCTTCGCCACCTTTATCGGTTTGGGCGGCGACGATATTCCAAAAACCTTGTTCTCAATATGCTTTGGATTGGTGTTGGCTACCGTGGGCATCGACATTATGTCTGGTGAACCAAGACTTATTTTTGGCGATATCACTGGCTTCATGCATGGCATCAACTTCCTCGTCCTGGCCATCGGAATTTATGGCATTGGAGAGATGATTTGGACGATTGATTCTACACGCGGCAAGCTAAAAATGACCGAAGCCGTGCTTTCTGTTAGTCGCATTTTGAGTGCTGTTAAAGAATCTATGGCTGGCTGGAAAGGTACGGCCATCGGTTCTTTTCTAGGCTTCTTCGTTGGTATCCTACCCGCTGCTGGTGCAACGCCTGGATCACTGATGTCATACGGTGTGACAAAAATGGTCTCAAAAAACCCTGAAGAATTTGGTAAGGGCTCTATCGAAGGCGTCGCCGCACCAGAAGCCGCGAACAACTCTGCTTCAACAGGCGCGATGTTACCGATGCTGACGCTAGGTATCCCAGGCTCACCAACCACCGCCATTCTTTTAGGCGGGATGGTTATTTGGGGCCTTCAGCCTGGTCCGCGCTTATTCACAGATCAAACTGAATTCGTTTGGGGCCTTATCGGATCATTTTATATTTCCAACTTCTTTGCCCTCATCGTGAACCTGGCATTTATCCCACTGTTCATTTGGATGCTGCGGATGCCATTCACCGTATTGGCGCCAATGATCTTTGTTCTATCTATCGTCGGCGGGTATGCCGCAACACAGGACATGCACGACGTTTGGCTCATGTTGCTCTTTGGTATCGGCGCGTACTTGCTCCGCAAGCTAGATTACCCTGTCGCACCTGCGGTGCTCGCGATTGTGTTAGGTCCGATTGCAGAACCCAAACTTCGCCAGTCATTGTTGTTCTCAGACGGCGATCCGATGATCTTCCTCACGCGCCCTATCTCAGGTCCAATAACTGTGATTGCCATTATTTTAATCCTATTACCGCTCCTGAAACTGATCCGAGACAAGTTCAAGTCACGTAAGACTAGTAACGTTTAACGTGAGGATAAACGTTTATGACAATCGTAAGAATAATGGCGCTAACGATACTCGCTTGTTTTTGCGCAACGAGCGCCTATGCAGACACTGCTCTTTGGAAAAAATTATACGAACCTGATCATTTTGCGATCATGCGACATGCTGAAGCACCTGGCACGGGTGATCCTGAAAACTTCAACGTTGATGACTGCGCAACGCAGCGGAACCTGAGCACATCAGGCCGCGAGCAGGCCAAGATCATAGGCGAACGCATCCGCGCGAATGGCATCAAGGATGCCAAGGTCTACACAAGCCAGTGGTGTCGGTGTGTGGATACTGCAGAACTTATGAATATTGGACCGGTTCAGACACTCCCCGCATTGAATTCGTTCTATCAACGTTATCAAAACAAAGAGAAGAACCTCGCAGCATTGCGCCAGTTCTTAAGCGATAATCGGGACAATGCCTCACCAATCATGCTCGTCACCCACCAAGTTACGATAAGTGCGTTAACAGACCAATATACGCGTCAGGGAGAGATTGTGATCTTCAAGCACCTAGGTGGAGATACCTTCGAAATAATCGGCAGTATCGCACCCAGGTGACTGAATTTAATTTAACTTGCGCGACGCAGACCTGAATCAGGGGACTGATTGCTGCGGCGCTTAGATTGTCCGCGATGTGGCTTCTTCGCCTTATTAGGCTGGCCTTCAGGACGGTTACGAGGTTTATGCTTTTTGCCTTCAACACGTCTTGCTGCGCCATGAGGCTTATCTTCGCCTGCTGGCTTCTCGCGTGGGATAAAGTTTTCAACATTACCAGGCATCACGTCTCGTTCAATCGTATTGCCGGTTAAGCGCTCGATATCACGAAGTAAACCACGTTCAGCATGTTCACAAAGTGAAATTGCAATCCCGCTTTTACCCGCACGTGCTGTACGTCCAATTCGATGAACATAAGCTTCTGGAACGTTCGGTAGTTCAAAGTTGATGACATGCGAGACATCGTCAATATCAATACCACGTGCCGCGATATCGGTCGCAACGAGAATATTCACGCGGCCCCGTTTGAAAGCATCAAGTACACGCTCTCGCTGTGATTGGCTTTTATTTCCATGGATCGCAGCTGAATTAAGGCCCGCTTTTTCGAGATGATCACTTACCTTATCGGCACCACGCTTTGTGCGTGTAAATACGATCGCACGTTCAACGTCTTTTGATTTCAGAAGATTGGTCAATGTGGAGCGCTTATGATTGCGGTCCAGATGAATAACTTTCTGCGTAATACGCTCAATCGGACGTGAAGTTGGAGCAACAGAAATCTCAGTTGGGCTTTTGAGGAAGTCATTTGCAAGAGAACGAATCTGCTTTGGCATTGTTGCAGACAACAAAGCAGTTTGGCGTTCCTTTGGGAGCTTCGCAAGGATTTTACGGATCGCAGGCATGAAGCCCAAATCCATCATTTGATCTGCTTCATCTAGAACAACAGTGTGCGTGTGCTTTAAGTGCACAACACCAGTATTCATGTGATCAAGCAGACGACCTGGCGTAGCAACAACAATGTCAACGCCTTTGCCCAAAGCTTTAATCTGGCTGAACGGCTTCACGCCACCAACAACAACCGTGACAGATACCTGCATAAATCGGCCATAAGTGCGGACACTCTCGGCGATTTGCGAGGCCAATTCACGGGTTGGCGCTAGAATCAGTGCAGAGCAATGCTTCGCATCTGGTCTTTCTTTGCGCTCGGCAATGCGGTTAAGCAGTGGCAAAACAAATGCAGCAGTTTTACCCGTGCCCGTTTGCGCAATACCCACAATATCATTTCCTGCCATCATGACTGGAATGACCTTGGACTGAATAGGTGTCGGGTCAGTGTAGCCTTCGGCCGTAAGTGCTTTTTGAATAGAACTGGTTAAACCGAGTTCGTTAAAATGTTTCAATGTCTATCTTTCATACAGCGCCGCAACACGAACACCACAAGGG
>DGOK01000059.1:0-21208 GCA_002389385.1 Rhodospirillaceae bacterium UBA4468
GCATATGCTGTGGATTGGTGACCGGACCCGTCAGCTTGATCACGCACATGTAGAATTCATGCGCGGTATCGGCAACCCCATCGGCATGAAGTGTGGACCATCGACGGATCCAGATGAATTGATTCGCCTGATCGATACATTGAACCCAGACAACATTCCTGGACGTTTAACGCTTATATCGCGGATGAGTTCAGAAAAGGTTCTGGATCTATTACCACCATTGGTACGCCGGGTCCGTGATGAAGGACGCAGTGTCGTCTGGGTATGTGATCCCATGCACGGCAATACGATCAAAGCATCCAGCGGGTATAAAACGCGACCATTTGATCGCATCCTGACTGAGGTTCGTGGCTTCTTTGACGTCCATCAGGCCGAAGGTACGCACGCAGGTGGTGTACATTTTGAAATGACCGGACAGAACGTGACTGAGTGCACAGGTGGTGCCGTTGCGATCACAGATGCCGATCTTTCAGCGCGCTATCACACGCATTGCGATCCACGTTTGAATGCTCAACAATCCCTTGAGCTCGCATTCTTGTTAGCTGAAGAATTGAAATCAGTTCGGACAGGTGTACAAGCGCAGCGTGCCACCTCTTAATTAATGCAGAACGGGAGGGCTAACATGGCCTCCGACAGCAAGATAAAGAAGCCAACGAATACGGGATCGCCGCATGTTGTACATGCAACTGCGGCGCCCAGCACTGCCGACGTGCCGCGTTGGAGTGATCATTACTTCACGCGCACCAAAGAAATCGTCGGCCGTTATGGTGATAAAGCCGTCACGTATGCCGTATTTATGCGCCGCCCTGTCATCTTCGCGCCTAAGCTCATGCTCGAATGGCTTAAGCGAATTGCAGATGAACGCGGCGTAAACTTCGATATTTCGCTGAACTACGACGAAGGTCAATGGGTCGGTGCGGGTGAGCCGTTAATGACGATCACTGGATCAATGTTCCATCTGGTTGATCTTGAGACATTATATCTGCAAAAACTTGGGGCCGCCTGTGTGGCCGCGAACAACGCTTTTACAATGTGCGTGGAATTGCCTGAAGTTTCATTCCTCGCCATGGATGCCCGTCATGCGACCGGTATCGAGATGGCGGAAATTATGGCCTATGCAGCCTCGGTTGGATCAAAGGCTGCCCGTGATCAAGTCGGCGCCAATGGCTTTGTCGGCAACGCCACTGAAGCCACAGCACATTATTTTGGCGAAACCCATGGCAAGGGCACGATGCCCCACGCATTGATCGGTTATGCCGGGTCGACGTTAAAAGCAGCAGAAATGTTCGTTGATACGTTCCCAGACCAGCCCCTCACTGCCCTCGTTGACTATTTTGGTCAGGAGATTACGGATGCACTGACTGTTTGCCGCCGGTTCCCGGCAATGGCGACAACAGGTCGTATTTCAATACGCCTCGATACACACGGCGGACGGTTTGTAGAAGGCCTGGATCCACAAGAATCATATAAAGTGCTGGAACGGCATGCGCCTCAGGCAATTCGTCGATATCGTAATGACGCTGAATTGCGCTATTTGACCGGCACAGGTGTATCAGCAGCAGCAATTTTCTATCTGCGTGAACATTTGGATCGAAACGGATTTGATGCTGTCAAAATCGTTGTCTCGAGTGGCTTTGATGTTGAGAAATGCAAAGTTATGGCCGATGCCAAGGCCCCCATAGACATGATCGGCACAGGATCATTCTTACCCATCAAGTGGACAGAAACCTATGCAACGGCTGATATTATTGATTATGACGGCGTCCCATCCGTGAAAATCGGGCGCGAATTTTTAATCCGAAGCCTTAAAGACTAAAACCCAAATTTTAGCCGACAAGAATGCGCTTCAATGCGATGATCGCATTGTTCGCGGTTTCCCGGCCATGGCGTTTGATCAGTCTTTCGCGGCCCGTATCTGACGACATGACCTTCCGTAAATCTGCAAACATCGCGTCCATCATGCGGCGAAAGCGCTGCTCTGCCAGTGTCCAACGACGTTCACCTTTGGATGCACCACTTGGCGCAAGCCCAAGATTAGAGTTCACCAAGTTGATAAACCAATTGGCGCGTTTATCGTAATCACCGAATTGCGCCGCCAACGTAACTTGCGCGTCCAGGCTCACCGTAATCGCATCGCGCTCTTGATGGAAATGTTCCCAATCGAACTCATCCTCACCAACGTCAGCTTTAATACGGGAGATAACCGCCCGGCAACGCTCGTGATAGCTCTCAACCTTGTCTGGCCCCAACAGCATATCAACGGCCAAGAAATACCCCAGCAACATCCGGCGGCTGATGCCTTTACGGCTCAGCTTTTCTTTCAACAAGCCAGAGAACTGTTTGACCAACAATAGATAAAACGGCTCATCACGCTCCAGGCTTTACTTCATAAGCTCACGTGCATCCGCAAAACCTTCCAGCGTTGCTTCGATGTCTGCCTGAATGGTTTGAGCTTGTTGTGCAAAGTCGGCTTGCATCAGGTCCAAGTCTTGTATCGAGAGCATACCCCCATTGGCATGGGCCTTAGCTATCATTTTATCGACCATCGACGTCACCGTCGTTTCAGCCAATGCTTTGCTTTGGGCTTTCGCTGAGGCCGCGTTTTTAATACACGGCACAGCAGGTTTTGGCTTTGGCGTGGGCCTCACGCTCTGAGGTACAGCAACTGCATTTGGCGCAGGCGCTGCTGCGGCCTGAGGGATCGATTTTGGCCGATCAGGGATAAGCCTTGTCTCAACAGGGGTCGGCCCGGGCTTCATTTTACGCGCACGCGGCGTGCTCTCGAAACCACCTTTGCTGACTTGAGGCTTCCCATTTTTACCAACAGTAATAATCTCGGCGCGCGAAGGCGTAGGTTGTGCCTGATCGCCGTACATTATCACTTTAGAATCTTTAGGCTGTTTTACTATTTTGTTAAAATCATAGGTTGCGTAGCGATGCGATGCCAATCCCCTAAACGCACTTCAGCAAGATGTGCATTTATCACTTGAACCCCGCTAGATGCAGTGCAAGTTGACATATGCCGCCTTAACTTGGAAAAAGACACTCAAATGACAGACAGTCTTACCATTGCTATTGCGCAGATCAATCCAATCGTCGGGGACGTCGACGGGAATATGGTTTTGCTTGAACGATTTGCGGCGGATGCCAAAGCGGATAACGCTGACCTTGTTGTTACTACAGAACTTGCGGCATCCGGCTATCCCCCAGAAGACCTTGTCCTCAAGGAAATGTTTCAAGACCGCATCGAAGCTGCTGTAAAAGCCCTCGCCAAAACGCTGAAAGAAAAAGACCTACCCGCAGTGCTGCTGGGCTCACCATGGCGGGTCGATGGTAAATTATACAACGCAGCCCTGTTGCTCGACAACGGCGACGTAAAGCACGTCCGTCTCAAACATGAATTACCGAATTACGGTGTGTTTGATGAAGTGCGTGTCTTCACACCAGGCCCATTGCCGGGCCCGATATCATTCAAAGGTGTCCGCCTCGGCGTTATGGTCTGTGAAGACCTGTGGTTCCCCGATGTTGCAGAATGCCTTGAAGAAAGCGGTGCTGAGCTTCTCATATCCCTTAACGCCTCTCCATTCGAGCTGGACAAAGTCGATGTTCGCCTCAACATCGCCATGGCACGTGTTACAGAAACAGGTTTAGCGTCCCTTTATGTGAACCAGGTCGGCGGTCAGGACGAATTATTGTTCGACGGCGGGTCTTTTGTCCTTAACCCAGACTACAAAATGCCGGTCCGAGCGCCTTTCTGGGAAGAAGCATTAGTGATCACCAACTGGTCACGCGGCACCGATGGCTGGACATGCGATGATGGACATGTCCAAGCCAGCCTGAGCCGGGAAGAAAATATCTATGGCGCCATGACCATTGGCCTTCGGGATTACGTGAACAAGAACGGCTTTCCGGGCGTTGTCATTGGCTTATCTGGGGGCATTGATAGTGCCCTTTCTGCAGCCGTCGCCGTCGATGCATTGGGCGCTGACAAAGTCCTCGCTGTGATGATGCCGTCACCATACACATCACCCGAAAGTCTGGAAGACGCAGCCTTATGCGCAGAAATGCTGGGGATTCGTCTGGAAGACGTCAATATCGGGCCTGCAATGGATGCCTTCAATGGCATGCTAGCACCCATTTTTACAGGACGTGACGCTGATATCACCGAAGAGAATATTCAGGCGCGGACACGCGGCCTGATCTTGATGGCAATCTCGAACAAACTTGGGCATATGGTTCTAACGACGGGCAACAAATCAGAAATGTCTGTTGGCTATTCCACATTGTATGGCGACATGTGCGGTGGCTATTCGGTCTTAAAAGATGTCTACAAGACTGCGGTATTCCAGGTCTCGCATTGGCGTAACGCTAACTGCCCCACGATTGCGATGGGCCCTGAAGGCACCGTCATGCCAGAGCGCGTGATTACCAAGCCACCATCTGCCGAGCTCCGCCCAGATCAAAAAGATGAAGACAGCCTGCCGCCTTATGATGATTTGGATGGCATTCTAAAAGCCATGATCGAAGAAGAGCTCTCCGTTGATGATGTCGTCGCCCGCGGCTTTGATGTTGATACGGTGAAACGTATTTGGCGACTTTTAGACCGTGCTGAATATAAACGTCGCCAAGCCCCACCGGGTGTTAAAATAACCGCGCGCGCGTTTGGAAAAGATCGTCGCTACCCTATTACTAACGGCTTTACAAAACTCATCTGATGACACATCCAACATTGCATATTCACGATACACTGACCCGCGACAAACGGGTATTTACGCCAGAACGCGCTGACGACGTGCGCATGTATGTGTGCGGCCCTACTGTTTATGACAAAGCCCACATCGGTAACGCCCGACCGATTGTTGTGTTCGATGTGATGGCACGGTTACTGCGTCATATTTATGGTGCAGAGCATATAACGTATGTCCGGAACATCACCGATATCGATGATAAAATTAACGCCCGCGCGCATGAACGTGGTATCAGCATTCGTGAACTCACAGATCAGACGATTGATGTCTTCCATGGTGACGTCGCAGTCCTGAATGCCCTACCACCAGACCACGAGCCACGGGCGACCGACAATGTGGATAGCATGATTGAGATGATACAGGTCCTAATCGATAAGGGACATGCCTATGCCGCCGAAGGACACGTCCTGTTCAATGTTCTCTCGATGCCTGAGTATGGAAAATTATCCAGACGCAAGCGCGATGAGCTGATTGCAGGCGCACGCGTCGAGGTCGCACCTTACAAGAATGACCCGGCTGATTTCGTGCTGTGGAAGCCATCAGACGAAACCAAATGTGAGCCTGGCTGGAAAAGCCCTTGGGGCTATGGCCGCCCTGGCTGGCACATTGAATGCTCGGCGATGAGCAAAGCCCTGCTGGGTGAAACGTTTGATATCCATGGTGGTGGACTGGATTTAATCTTCCCACACCATGAGAATGAAATTGCGCAGTCTCGATGTGCACACGATACCGGCACCATGGCCAATTACTGGATGCACAATGGCTATCTGATGGCCGAGGGCGAGAAGATGTCCAAGTCTCTTGGCAACTTCTATACCATCAATGAGCTTCTACAAGAGTTCCCCGGCGAAGCTATCCGCCTGTTACTGCTCAAAACCCATTACCGCCAGCCATCCGACTTTACCAAAGAAGGCCTGGCCGAAGCAAAACGCGAGCTCGATGGATTTTATCAAGCACTGCGGCAATCATCAGCGGCAGATGATAGCGCCAGCAGTGAACCATCGAAAATCATCGACGCATTATGTGACGATTTGAACACGCCAAAATCAATCAGCCTGCTCCATGAAATGTTGGGCCAGATCAATCGGGGCGATGCGTCAGCACAACATACTCTCCGTGCGAATGCCGCAATCCTTGGCCTCCTCCAGCAGGACCCTGAAGAATGGTTTAAATGGTCGCCTCCCTCAAAAAGTAATGACGGTCTGAGTGACGATGATATTGAGGCAAAGATCATTGCCCGCAATGAAGCCCGTGCGAACAAAGACTTCGCCGCGTCGGACGTAATCCGTGATGAATTGCAAGCAGCAGGCATTATCCTTGAAGACAGCGCGGCAGGAACAATCTGGCGTCGCGGCTGATTTTAGCCGAATGCCCGGTAGCGACGATTAATTTCGTCTTCGCTCAAATCAGAGGCCAACGTCTTTAAGCTCTCAGCTTCTGCACGGGTACGGGTTTTTCCCGTCCAAACTTCATGTGCATGCGGCAAGGGTGTATCGTTCGTCGCCAAATGCTCGGCATACAGCTTAAACATCTCAATCGCGAGATTAAACGCTGTAATTTCTACATCTTTGAATTTTGCAATTTCGCTAATTTCAAACCGACGCACATCAATGATCGGGCCACTATCAACTTTTGTCGCCATCTCATGGAACGTGACGCCATATGTCCGTGCGCCTTCATAAACTGCAAATCCTGCCGCATAGCTCCCGGGATACTCTGGTGGGCCCGGATGGAAATTATATGCAGGGCCATCCAGGGCATTAAGAACATCATCTGGCACGATAACATCGGTCATAAGTGCCACGACACGGCATCCAGCGGTGCCATCCACCACCGACATACGGAGCCGCGCAAGGCTATCAACCCAGTCCACGGTCAACTCGGAATTATAGTGTTGGAGGAAGCGGGTTAAATGAGGTGCTTCGACGTCACCCGTTAATAAAACAATTCGATTTGGCATGTCTTCAAGCTAGCATATTGAAAGAAAATTCGATAGGTTAATCGTCTCGGATTTATCCTAAGTTAGAGTGAAACTGCGGGTTTCCGGTGATTGTGAGCGCCTTTCTTTTAAGGGTCAGCGAAGGAGGGTTTAATGGTCGACACAATATGTGTTGATAAAACCCTTATTCCGTTCAGAATTAATATGAGACATACTGGGCTGAGGAGTGTTCATCTAACATCATGTCGGAAGATGTCACCGATAATAATGCAAATGTGCCAAAGGCGCACCTCGATCTGGTACGAACCCTCACGCATGAAGTTCGCACCCCGCTGAGCACGATCATTGGCTTTGCTGACATGATCGAAAACGAGATGCTTGGCCCCATTGGGACGCATCAGTAACGGGATTATGCGTCTGACATCCACAAAGCCGCACGAATCATCCTTGATACGCTTAATGATGTATCGCAACCCGCTCACTATGCGCATTACTAAGAAGCAGAAAACGATTTTCATCACCTTATTGAACTCGCGCCGGACCTAATTTGCATATGCCGAGAGGGCCTGATTGAACTGATCAATCCTGCGGGTGCAAGTATGCTCGGGCTTTGGCCCATCGATACGTTAAAAAATTGCGCGTTCATCGATTTCGTTCATCCTGAGTGCAAAGACCTCATTCGGGCTGATCTTAAGGATTTGGCTGAAGAAAAACTCCAGATGCCGCTCAAGTTGGTGCGCCCGGACAGCATGCCTGTAGAAGTCGAAATTGCGGTAATGCTGTATGCAGCTTCCACCGCAAAGAAAAGCGATGCCATGATGGTGATCGCCCGCGATGTAACGGAGCGAAACCGGGCCTTAGCCGCTGTCGAGCAACGCGAAGAGAACTTGCGGATTGTCATGGATGCCGTTGCAGACGGCATTGTTGCTGTTGATGAAAATGGCAATATCGAGATGGCAAATGCAGCGATTGAGGGCATGTTTGGTACCAGTGCGCAAACCTTGATCGACAAACATATCAGTGTATTGCTGCCTGATTTTAAAGGTGTGAAACCCAAAAACTTCAATAGCATAATCAGCACTGGAAACAACGAGTCTGAACTAAGTGGGGCTCCCGAACTTTTAGGTAATCGTACAAATGGCACGACACTGCCAGTTGAAGTTGTTTTCAATGAAACGACGTCAGCTGAGCGTCAGCGCTAAATTGGTGCCATTCGAGATGTCACGGCACGGAAAACATATGAAGACCGCCTCCGCACAATGGCAACGCGCGATGCGCTAACCGACCTTACAAACTGGAACTTGTTGGACGAACGCTTAGGCGGTGCCATTCGTAAAGTTGATGCCGAAGGCGGAAATCTAGGCCTCATCTATATTGATCTTGATCAGTTCAAAAATATCAATGATGCGTTTGGCCATGAAGTTGGAGACGAGGTCATTAAACTGGCAGCAATGCGGATTATGACGTGCGTCGGTGAAAATGATCTCGTGGCGCGCGTCGGTGGCGATGAATTTCATATTCTGATGTCAGGCATCCTCACAACAGATGAACCAGCAAGTCTTGCTGAAGACCTTCTTGTGGCGCTATCAAGCCCTTACGTCATCGAAGATCGGGAGATTTTCTCATCAGCCAGCATTGGTGTTGGCACATACCCGGCACAGGCAAATTCTAAATCTGAGTTTCTGCGGAATGTCGACAATGCTGCCAATTATGCGAAACGAGACGGACGGGCGAACTACAAATCCTATACGCCTCAAATGTCTAAAGAGGTGCACCGGCGTGTCGGTATTGGTCATCAATTAAGACGCGCCCTAGAGAACGATGAGCTGTCATTAAACTATCAGGCAAAGATTAACCTTTCGACACAGCAAATCATTGGCGCAGAAGCATTGCTCCGTTGGCACAGCGAAGACCTTGGGTTTGTCTCCCCTGAAGAATTCATTCCAATTGCCGAAGAAACTGGTCTGATTGTGCCCATTGGTGAATGGGTGCTGGCAACAGCCTGTAAACAAGCTACGGAATGGCGTTCAACTGCTGGGCAGCCGATCCATGTCGCCGTTAACTTGTCTGCGTTGCAGTTCCTGCATGGTGATCTTGTCAAAAAGGTCGCAAGTTCACTTGATGCATCAGGGCTGGATCCAGCGCATCTTGATCTGGAACTCACCGAAAGCTTATTGGTCGAGCGCCCGGATGAAACCATTCGAATTCTGAACCATTTCAAAAGTATGGGAATCTCGATTTCCATGGACGACTTTGGAACCGGATATTCTTCGTTAAGTTATCTGACGAGGTTCCCGCTGGACTCGCTTAAAGTCGACCGCGCCTTTGTGACAAACTTGCCAGATGACCGTGACGCCGTTGTCGTCGTGAACGCAATCGTTGGCATGGCCAAAGAACTCAACCTCAATATTGTCGCCGAAGGTATCGAAACTGAACGTCAGATGGAGTTTTTGCATGGCCTTGGCTGCCATACGGGACAAGGGTATTTGTTCTTTAAACCCATAACCAACGACGCCTTCATGCAGATCTTGACCGCAAAAGCTGCCGAACAAAGACCTCATCCATAATAATGTTCATGACGCCCAAGGCGATCATTCTATCGAAGTCCTGCCAATGGGCTTGAGCATCTTGAGGTAATTGGGCATTCTCTGCTGGCTTTCCGAGAAAAACTGGATTCTAAGCTATGACTGATAAACGCGTATATCTGTTCGATACCACATTGCGTGATGGTGCGCAGACACAAGGTGTCGATTTCAATCCTGCCGATAAGGAAATGATTGCGCGTGAGCTAGACAGTATTGGCATTGATTACATTGAAGGTGGATGGCCTGGTGCCAATCCGACAGATGATAGTTTCTTTGTAAATCCACCTAAATTGAAACGCGCCAAGTTAACCGCATTTGGGATGACACGTCGTCCTGGACGTAGCGCTGACAATGACCCTGGGCTGGTTGGCATCCTTGCTCCCGATGTGCCTTGTGTTTGTATGGTCGGCAAGACTTGGGACTTCCATGTGGATGTCGCGCTTGAGATCGAGCACGAAGAAAATATCCGCATGATCACGGACAGCGTGAAGCTCGCCTTAATACGCAAAGAAGAAGTGATGTTCGATGCGGAACATTTCTTTGATGGCTACAAATCGAATCCTGAGTTCGCGATGGCTTGCCTGAAAGCGGCTTATGATGCCGGTACGCGCTGGGTCGTCTTATGCGATACCAATGGTGGCACGTTGCCTCATGAAATTTCTCAAATCGTTGAAGACGTCATCAAACATATTCCAGGCACCCATGTCGGTATTCATGCGCATAACGATACAGGCAACGCGATCGCAAATTCTCTCGCCGCCGTTGTCGCTGGTGTCAGGCAAGTGCAAGGCACGCTCAATGGACTGGGCGAACGTTGTGGCAATGCTGATTTAATCTCAATTATCCCATCCCTTGTTTTAAAAATGGGCTATGAGACCAATGTTGCACAGGAAGACTTAAAACAACTGACGCAAATTTCCCGCATGCTGGATGAGCGTTTGAACCGCGCCCCATCACGCGACGCGCCATACGTGGGCGAGTCCGCTTTTGCACATAAAGGCGGACTACATGTTTCTGCCGTCGAGAAAGACCCGCGCACTTACGAACATATTGACCCAGCTCTTGTTGGCAACCAACGACATATTGTGGTGTCAGATCAATCTGGCCGATCCAACATCCTGGCGAGATTCCGAGAAGTCGGCATCGACATTGACCCCAAGGATGAGCGTATTGGCCGCCTCGTAGAAGAGGTCAAAGAAAACGAGTTTAATGGCTATGCCTACGACGGGGCTGAAGCCAGTTTTGAGCTGCTCGCCCGTCGCGCATTAGGCAGCGTCCCAATGTATTTTAACTGTTCAAACTTCCGCGTTATCGATGAGCGCCGCTGGGATTCAAACAACAATCTGGTGACACTGTCTGAAGCCACCGTAAAATTGAGCGTTGGTGGCGACGAGCACATGTCGGTTGCCGAGGGCAATGGCCCTGTGAATGCCCTTGATGCGGCAATGCGAAAAGTTCTGACTCCTATTTATCCAACGTTAGCTGGATTGAAGCTGGTCGATTATAAAGTCCGCATTTTAACACCGGGCGATGGCACGCGTGCGATTACCCGTGTGATGATCGAAAGTGCAGACGGCAAAGGCGCGCATTGGTCCACGGTCGGCGTATCGCCCAACATCATTGATGCATCTTATAATGCGCTTCGAGATTCGCTCGTATATCTTTTATACCGTGACGGCGCGAAAGAGCCTGAGGCTTCGTAATCTAGCAATGACCAATCCTTCCTCTTTTTCTGTCATTCTTGTTGAGCCACAACTCGGCGAGAATATAGGCATGGTTGCCCGCGCCATGTGGAACTGTGGCGTCCGCGACCTGCGACTTGTTAATCCTCGTGATGGCTGGCCGTCCAAGACGGCGCGCGCAGCATGCTCAGGTGCAGGGGTCGTCGTCGAGGCTACCCGTCTTTATAACAGTACAAGTGATGCGATTGCTGATCTAAACTTTGTGTTAGCCACAACCGCGCGCACCCGCGATATGACCAAGCCGGTTTTTACACCTGAAACCGCCGCCAAAGAAATGAGAGGCCGCGCTCAATCTGGTGCATCAATTGGCGTCTTATTTGGCAAAGAGTCTTCAGGCCTCGATAATGATGATGTCGCATTGGCAGATGGCGCTATTACCGTGCCATTAAACCCTGAATTCACATCGCTTAATCTAGCTCAAGCCGTCCTGTTACTAAGCTATGAATGGTTCAAGTTCGAAGACCAGACGATCCCCTACGAATTGCAGATGCCGGACGATACACGCCCTGCAAACAAACAAGAATTACTCTGGCTGTATCACCACCTCGAGCAAGAATTAGATAATACTGGCTTTTTAATGGTGACCGAAAAACGGCCCATTATGATCCGAAAAATCCGTAATATGCTTGCACGGGCTCAGATGACAGAACAGGAAGTGCGGATATATCGCGGCATGATCTCATCGCTGGTGCGCAAACGTCGGCCTAGCGATGCCTTTCCTGGCGCATCAGAAGACTAGATCTTTTTTGATAACCAAATTGCTAGTTTCGAGCTTGTTTTAACGGCAAGCTTTAAGGCCTCGTAGCCGGGCGCTTCTTCAGCACCCTTCTCAAGCGCCGTTTCCCGGTGCTCGAGTTCTTCCAAACGGAAGGCTTCAAAGGTATCGCGTAATTCTTGCTGATCCCCCTCAGCATCCAACGCGGAAACTTGTTCGGCATAATGCTCGTCGATGACTTCCTCAACCGCGACCGTACAGGCATGCGCCGCTTTCTCGCCCATAAGTGCCGAGCCCGCACCCAGCGCAAATCCAGCGACATGCCACAGCGGCATCAACGCGGTTGGCCGCACACGGTTGGCTTGGATCAATTCATTAAATTTCGCGAGATGAACACGCTCTTGCTCGGCCATATGTTCGATATCTGGCCTGTCCTTGCTATTACCAAGAACCGCAAGTTGACCTTCATAGATACGCACCGCGCCATATTCGCCAGCATGATCGACGCGGATCATTTGCTCCAACATATCTTCTTTGGACAAATCGCCTGGCATACGATGAGGGCGCGTGTGCTCGGTCATGATATTTTCGGCTCCGACAATTTACGCCATGCCCAAAACGAGGCGAGCGTGCAGAAAAACGAGAATGTAACATTGTAGGTCGCCATGGAGACGCCGAAAAGCGTCCAATCAATATCACCACAGGATTTTTCGGTCTTGGTTTGTAGCGCTGCAAACAGATCTTCTGTCGTTGTCACCACCGCACCGCTTGCACCGCAAGGGGCCGCTGACGTCCACCAGTGTTGTTCAACGCCAACATGATAAAGGGCAACCGCAGTCCCCACAAAGAACACTAATCCTGCAAAAAGAACCAGATGCCGCTTTAAGTCACCCCGCGTCACGAACAACGTCGCAATGCCCATCATAGCGATGATGCCATAAGGAATGCGCTGATAAAGGCACAGCACACAAGGCTCATACCCAAAAGCGAACTCAGCGATATAGGCTGTACCAAGCGGCCCAGCTGCCGCTGCAATAAGCGCCCAAGGTAGAAACTTAATAATGATGTTCGAATTATCCATTGGCTTAGGTATAGAAGTATTTTCCAACTGCGTTAAGTTAACAATTTAAGAGCCAGCAAGCCGCCAACAAGCATTACACAAAACAGCAAGGTCAATAATCCCAGCCGTTTCTCAATGAATGCGCGAATTGGTACACCAAACTTCCAAAGCAGGATCGCCACCAGGAAGAACCGTGCCCCTCGCCCAAATACGGATGCGATGGTGAAGGACCAAGGATCCATCCCTGCCACACCACTGGCTATTGTGAATATCTTATAAGGGATTGGACTGAAGCCTGCAGTAAAGACGATCCATACACCATGCTCATTGTACGCTTCGCTTGCCACCTCGAATTTAGCCGTCGCATGATACATATCAAGAATGGGTCGGCCCAATTCATCAAACAACGTCGCCCCAATGAAATAGCCAAAAAGCCCCCCTGCAACCGACGCAATCGTACACACCAGTGCAATTTTGAACCATTGCGGTCGCGCCGCCAAAATCATCGGAATCAACAGCACATCAGGCGGGATCAGAAAAAACGAGCTTTCGGTGAACGAAACTAGGGCCAAAATCCAGATCGCATGGCGGTGGCCGGACCATTCAATGGTTTTGTCGTAAAGTGCGCGCAGCATGAGGGTAAAGTCTCCAAAACCGTGTAATTGCTGCCGTCTTTAGCAGTCAGCACCTATGCATGCAATAAATCCTAAAACCATCGAAACACGATATAGACATAAGCCCGTCGATATCATATGTTCCCTGCGCTTTACACCGTTGCCCCTCTGGCGGAACTGGTAGACGCGCGGGATTCAAAATCCCGTTCTCGCGAGGGAGTGCCGGTTCGATTCCGGCGGGGGGCACCACTTTTCTTCATTTTTATTTCTACGTCACCCCGGCACAGGCCGGGATCCAGTGGCGCAAAATATATTGAAGCATTCTCAGAACCGATGGATCGAACTGGATTTCGGCCTTCGTCAGAATGACGGCGGTCGCAGTTAAGTGGTCGATTCCTTTTCCATGAGTGCTATACTTTATAAAACCTGCGTTCATGCCCCAGTAAGGAATAAACTTTGAGCTCAAGCGATCATACATCCGAACCAGAATTTGCCATTGAAATAGACGGCCTCAGCAAAGTTTATGCTGGCTCTAATAAGCAAGAACCTAAACACGCCCTCAACGATGTTTCGTTGAAGATTAAGCGTGGCTCGTTTTTTGCGCTCTTGGGGCCAAACGGTGCTGGAAAATCGACGTTGATCAACATTCTGGCCGGGCTTGTTAACAAAACGTCCGGCTCTGCCAAGATATGGGGATACGATACTGAAACCGAGATGCGCCCAGCGCGCCGGGCGATTGGTGTGGTCCCTCAGGAACTGAGCACCGATCCCTTTTTCACGCCACGTGAACTTTTCGAACTCCAAGCCGGCATGTTTGGCATTCCGGCATCGGAACGTCGAACGACCGAAATTCTTGAAGCCGTCGGCCTGGGCGAAAAAGCAGATGCGTATACCCGGTCATTATCTGGCGGCATGCGACGACGTTTGCTTGTTGGTAAGGCAATGGTTCACCGTCCACCAATCCTCGTCCTTGATGAACCTTCTGCAGGTGTCGACGTCGATTTGCGTCGCCAGCTTTGGGATCACGTCCAACACATGAACGATGGAGGCACGACCGTCTTGCTGACCACGCATTATCTTGAGGAAGCCGAGGCGCTTTGTGACGAGATTGCCATTATCAACCATGGCCGAATTATCGCCTGTGAGCCAACGGACGTGATGCTGCAACGCCTTGATGCCAAGGACATGTCGCTCACGCTCTCACTACCCATTACGGCAACACCTGCAGCCCTTAAAGCCTATGACCCCGTATTGGACAATCCGACCCGCCTGACCCTGAGCTTTAAGCCATCGACAACACCGGCACGTAAGGTTCTTGCAGACGTTGAGGATGCGGGTTTGGAAGTTCGTGACTTTTCGACCAAAGACGCTGACCTTGAAGATATCTTTATCCGCCTAACCCACGGCGACGATGATGCGCGGATATGATAAACATCTAGCGAAGCCGTCTTCGCGATTATCTATTATCCTGAGTATCATCACGCTTTTTGTCCTGAGCGGCTGCGCCCCTCAGCTGATTGATCCAGGTCCTTTAAAATGGACCCCCGAACTTCATCCAACACATTTTGCGACCCGTGATGGCTTGTCACTGCCTTACCAGTCATGGTCCGCCAAAGACGAAAAGCCCAAGGCCATTCTCGTCGCCCTGCATGGCTTTAATGACTATTCCGCATTTTTCGAAGACCCCGCCACGTTCATGCAAGCCCATGGCATCACCAGCTATGCCTATGATCAACGCGGGTTTGGCGGCGCCGGGTTCCGGGGGCGGTGGTTTGAGAACGCACGATATCGCATGGATGCCCGGGACTTCACGCAGCTCATTGCGGAAAAGCATCCCGGCATCCCGCTTTATATTTTAGGCGAAAGCATGGGCGGTGCCGTTGCGATGACCATGCTCAGCGAACAGGACGCCCCTTGGGTGACAGGGGCTATCTTGTCCGCGCCGGCCGTGTGGGGCCGGGAGTCCATGCCGTGGGCCCAGAGCGCTTTATTATGGCTGAGCGCGCATACCATGCCGAGCGTACCCATGTCTGGGCGGGGTTTAAAAATTCAACCCAGTGACAATATTGAAATGCTCATCGCACTGGGGCGTGATCCTTTAATCATCAAAGGTACACGGGTCGATGCCATTAATGGTCTGGTTGATCTCATGGATGATGCTTTGGCTGCATCACGCACATTCAGCGCACGATCACTGATCTTGTATGGCGGGCGTGATGAAATCGTCAAAGCGGGTCCGACACGCATGATGTTTGAGCGGCTGCCTAAAGACGCCAAAGACAAACATCAAATCGCGATTTACCCAAAGGCTTATCATATGTTGCTGCGTGACCTTGATGCCAAAACCGTTTGGACAGACATCATTGCCTGGACAGACAGCCCCGATACACGTTTGCCTAGCGGTGCAGACAAACGTGCTGAGGAATATTTGTCATCAAGCCAATAAGCTCAGGATTTTACGACGGCAAGCTTGCCCGTTACACCGTGCTTATCAATCAACTCTTGTACAAAGCCGCTCGCGCATACTTCAGTTAGATAATCCTGGAGAAACGTATAAAGCGCTTTGTTCTCAGGCTTTGTACCAATCGCTTGCTGAACTGACGTATATTTGCCATCCAGAACGCGTGATCCAGGCATATTCACAGCATTCTCTTTCAATGCAGGCACAAGACCAGCAAGGGCATCCAGCTTTTCTTCTTGGAATAACTTAAATGCACCCGGCAAGCCTTCTGCACGGTGCAGCTCTGCATACTTAAGCGTACGTGATAGATAAAGATCATACGCTGCACGCGCTGATACGGCGACATTTACGCCCGGTTTATCAACATCTTCAACTGTTTGCAGCGGAGAGCCTTCAGGCACAAGATAGGTTGCTTCGATTTCCACATAAGCCTTACAGAAGGTAATCTTTTCAGCGCGTTTTGGCTCAACCGCAATCAACGCGATATCCCAAGCGTCTTCGGTGACAGCATCAGCAACCTCACCAGGTGTCGCAAATGTCACGTATTCAACATCAACACCAAGCCGCCGTGCAATCTCTGCCCCCATATCCGGGGATATCCCCTCCGGACCACCGTTCGCACTCTTTCCTGTTACCAAGAGAATGTTGCCCAAATTTACACCAATACGAAGTGTGCCGGGTTTACTGAGTTCTGACAGGATTGATGTATCCACTGATTGGTTCCTCCCTAAGGAATTTAGAATTGTATATTGTTATAGTCCGTTATCCTTGATGTGTGAACTCAATGTCATGATTTCAAATCATCATGTCTGGTCATTTTGAGGAATTTAATCTCTTTGCTTGTGATTGACCTTTTGTTTGTTGATTTGTTCGCCCTTTACGCCGAAGCCCACACAAAGTACAACCCGATCAACATAACTTGATCCGCCGCTCCTTTAATGGCGGCAACGTGCGCCCTCAAACTGAATTTCTGTGGCCTGACGCACGAAACCGATACTCCGAAAGAAGAACAATGACTGAATTCGAAGGCGTACTTTCCACGCTCGCACAAGCGTTGAACAAACGCGGCTATACCACGCTCACCCCTGTACAGCAGGCCATTATCGCCCCAAAGCTAAAGGATGCAGACACCCTTGTATCCGCGCAGACTGGATCAGGTAAAACGGTCGCATTTGGCATGGCGATCGCGCCTACGCTGCTTGGTGACACTGAGCAATTCTCACAGACCCCATCCCCGCTGGCACTCGTTGTTGCGCCTACGCGGGAATTGGCATTACAGGTCAAACGTGAATTAGAATGGCTTTATGAGATGACCGGTGCCGCATTTGCGTCCTGTGTTGGCGGGATGGATATGCGCGAAGAACGTCGCGCCCTGCAACGTGGCGCCCATATTGTCGTCGGCACCCCAGGCAGATTAAGAGATCATATCGAACGCGGTTCATTCAACACAACGCGCCTCAAGGCCGTTGTTCTGGATGAAGCCGACGAAATGCTCGACCTCGGTTTCCGGGATGATCTTGAGCATATCCTCGATTCCTCTCCCAAAGATCGCCGCACACTGATGTTTTCCGCAACGGTACCACGGTCTATCGAAACACTGGCAAAACGCTATCAGCGCGATGCCGTCCGCGTCGAGACAGCGGCTGGGCAAAAACAGCATCTCGACATCGAATATCGTGCCCTGACCGTTGCCCCGAATGACGAAGAGAACGCCATCGTTAACGTTCTTCGTTATTTCGATGCAAAGAACGCACTCGTTTTTTGCTCCACACGTGCTGCCGTCAATCGGATTACCAGCCGGTTTAACAACCGGGGCTTCTCAGTTGTCGCACTTTCTGGCGAACTCAGTCAGAACGAACGTACTCATGCATTGCAAGCGATGCGTGATGGTCGCGCACGTGTATGTATTGCAACCGATGTTGCCGCGCGTGGTATTGACCTGCCTAATCTGGAATTGGTCATTCACGCAGATATTCCAAAGAACCGTGAAATTCTCCTACATAGAAGTGGTCGAACCGGGCGTGCCGGGCGTAAGGGCGTTTGTGCATTGATCGTGCCCCATAACGCGCGCAAGCGAACTGTTCGCCTGTTAAGCGGTGCAAACATTGATGCTGTATGGGCAAATCCACCGACGGCCGAAGACGTTATGGCTAAAGATCATGAACGCCTGCTGTCAGACCCGTCCTTAACCGAGCCGCTCAGCGATATCGAAAAAACGTTCGCTGAGGAACTCTTGTCCCGGCACAGTGCCGAGCACGTTGCCGCCGCCTTTGTGCGTCAACATTTTGCTGAGCAAGCAGCACCCGAAGAGCTTCTGGATACCGCAGCACCTGAACGCCCACCTAGACAACGCGATGATTTTAAAAACGGCGTCTGGTTCTCATTGTCAGTTGGACGCAATGAATCAGCTGAGCCTCGTTGGCTTTTACCAATGCTTTGCCGCGCCGGGCATATTACAAAACACGACATCGGTGCGATCCGTGTCCAACAGGTTGAAACATTTATTGAGCTTGCACCCGGATGCGTCGAGCAGTTTCTTACGGCCCTCGGCCCTGAAGCGAAAATGGAAAATAGCATTTACGTCAAACAGCTAGACGGCGTGCCGGACCTGAATCGCGGCCCCCGTGAAGACAGGGACAGCGCCCCACGGGCAAAGAAGAAGCCGTATTCATCAGACAAACCTCGTGCCAAAAAAGAGTCTTCCTCTGAAACTCCTTTTGTACGTGGTGATGCGGAGCCAAGGCGCAAACGTACGCCAACATCCAGTGATAAACCTGAGGGGAAAAAGCCTTGGGATAAATCTTCGAAAAAGCCAAAGAATAAAAAGCTAAAACTTAAGCCAGGCAAATCCGGGGGTTCCAGTTCAAAGCCAAGCCGTGCAGATCGAGCAGGTTCTGCACCTTTGAAACGGAAAAAACCAAAGACTTAACGGCTTATACGGCAGGCTCAGGCTTGACCATTTCCGTTATTTTTTTACGTTGAAGTTTACCACCTGCAGTGCGGGGTAATTTGCGGACGAATATAAGCTTGGTATTGCCAAAAAAACTTAGCACCAATCCTGGAAGCTTTTGCTTTATCTCATTCTTGCCGTCTGTATCTTTTGGCACGATGACAACAACGGCATGATGAACGTCTTCATCGTCCGCTAGTGTGACGACGCAAACCTCACGAATGGGCAAAGCTGCGAGCAGGCTATTCTCGATCTCTTGCGGCGCGTATTTGATCCCCTTGATATTCAGAAGGTCATCTGCCCGCCCGATAAGCTTCAACATACGGTGATCTTTTAAAACACCAATGTCTCCCGGATAGAACCAACCATTCTTGAACATTTTCTGCGTTGCTTCTGGGTTGTTAATATACCTGCTCACACAGCCTGAAGATCGCACCCTTATCCAACCCGGCTCGCCAACAACAGGTTCGTCGTCATCATTCACGGTTTGCACATCAACACCTGGCAACAAAACGCCAACACCCTCCTCGTTCATCGTACTGATGGTCGAGCACTCATTCGCGCCATAGGTCTCAGAAAAATAGCTGGCGAGAGCATGTAACACGCGTGTTCAAACCGCTTCAGAAACAGCCGAGCCAATCGTCAGTAATCTTAAATTGGTTGGCTTTACATAATCTTCTGGCAAAGAATCCAACACCTGCATCAAGCCATGAAGCAAGAGAGATACATGTTTGATTTCATATTTTGAAAGCGCATCCGCCGCATTGACCCGGGTATCGTAAACACACGTCTCTCCAGCATGAATGCATGTCGTTACCGCCGCTTGGATGGCACTGACATTGAAGCCCATTGTCACAAAGTAACGCGATTGACGTATAAAGCCGCCCCTGAATTGTGCGTTATTATATATAAAGTCCTGATTTTCAAAGCTCCTGAACATATATTTCATTTTACCCGTCGTGCCTGAGCTTTTAAGGATACGGCAATGGCTACGAGCGCTAATATCGGCCTGCGCAAAGGATGTTCTCAGCTGCATGTTCATTACAAGCTTTAGCCATTTCTTATCCATCACATGTGTTTTTTCTGCATTCAACGGGGCCTTTCCGGAAAACGTCATGACCCAATCGAGGGTTTCTGGAATTTCCTTCAGGCACCAGGCTTCGTCTTCGATGTACGACATTGTCGCTACACCAGAAGCCTCCATGGCCAAGAGTGTCACCCGGTGAAGATAAAAGCTGCCGAGTTGAGTATGTACGGGCAGAAATTCAATCGCCACGGACTGACCGGGCTCAAACTTAAATACACGTAAGGCTATGATCATTTTGCAAATATCGCGGTAGAAAACCGCATAACTAAATGCCTTACCTTGGTCGATCACGGCAATATTAACGGGTACCCGAACCGCATAATAAGCAATGTGGTGCAAAGTAATTGGGTAGTTGCCCTGCAGGTCACTATCGTTCATCTCGGGCATTTTAATCACTAACCGTCAAATAATAACCGCACGTATCAACATAGCTGTCTGATGTTATCAATATCTCCTGAAATGAACCACACAGATTAAGCCTACGGGAGATCAAACGCACAAGCGCCGTGAGCTTAATAACAGGCGCACTTGCTTAGCTTTACTATTAAAAACCATCAAAATGTAGGTTTTTGATTTTAGCTCAATTATGAGAGGTCATCGTTTGTAATATTCGGTCAACTTGCACAAGCGTTTCTCGGGGCAAGCCCTTTCCAGTTAGGACAAAATGGATCACCCCTGGGTTTCTTTCATCATAAATGTCGCCAAATTTTCGAACACCATCTTGCTGCAACGATTTGTGACCGTTGAAGGGTTTTTGGGAACATTAGATAGACAAAGCTTATCAGACTTCACACTCCAATTGGCGTTGAAATTCTCTCGTATCGAGCTAACATAATGACTTTAATCATACTCGATTTTGATGTTGGCGGTTCCATCATTTCGAAAATCAATTTTTATTTCAGAACGTGTTTGATGGCCGACAAACCCTGATGGTTCACAACTTTGTATCGAACCAGAAGCCGTAGATTCTTGAAGTAAACTAGCAAGAATTCTGCCATCAATGTCTTCCGTAACTCGAGGGGCGATTAATTCAGCATTAGCATTCAACGGGGCACTGCTTGTCTGCTCAGGAGTGACGCTCGATGCCGTTTTGATAGATGTTAGGCCTGCACTTGCGCCTGAACCGAAATTGATGCTGCATTTTTTTGAACCTACATCTGACCGATTGCCTCTCTCTCACCTTTCAGGCGTGCATACTCTTGTGCCTGGGCCCCATCGCCACCTTCCAGTAACAAGAGGGTAGGCTGATTGGATGTCATCTGGTTGGCTTGCGCAGCCGAACAATATAGCTGACGCAGCTAAAACGA
>DGOK01000059.1:21268-21606 GCA_002389385.1 Rhodospirillaceae bacterium UBA4468
AGGGCAGAAATTGAGGGCCTGTATTTTTGACGTCTTGCATCATAGGTTAGTATCGAGTCTTGTCCATGAGGGCGTCCCGTTGTATGACATCACGCAGTTAATGGGACACAAATCCCTTGAGATGGTAAAACGCTACGCTCACCTCCCTCCTGATTATCAGGAGAATACAATCTCGGCTTTGTACAAGCTTGGGCACTAAATGGGCACAGTGGCGGAATTCTAATTCTCAGGAGCCGCGCAACCCATTGATAATAATGGTATGCACCCGTAGCTCAGCTGGATAGAGCGCTGCCCTCCGAAGGCAGAGGTCACAGGTTCGACTCCTGTCGGGTGCACCA
>DGOK01000011.1:0-1286 GCA_002389385.1 Rhodospirillaceae bacterium UBA4468
AGCGCGGGCTCAGCAAGTGTAGCTCCAAAGCCCATTAGGAATGCAAAACCAATTACAATGACCAGCCCTGTAGTGTTAGAGAAGATTGGAGAAACCGGGCTGACCGGTAACTCCATGAATGCAGCAGGTAGCACGCTCCCCGTCTGAGCACCAATTGCACCTAAACCATATGTTAGTCCCACGTTGAAAATACACATTCCTACTATGGAAAGTATTAGTCCATAAAACGTTATCATTCGGTTTGGTAAGCTAGATTTGAGAATAATAAATAGAACGAACATTAGAAACAATACGAGGGGTAATATCGCCCTTACCCCGAGCACTATTTCGCTTAGCGGCGTTTTTTCCCAAATAGTTGGTTCAACCGCAATTACCAAACTTTTTGCTTCAGACGCAGATATGATTTGTTCTGGTGAAATCTGGAAAGAAACAAAGATTGCGAGGACTAAAACAGCGAGGATTGGGAACAACGACGCCATCGTAACAACTCCAAAACCTGAGAGTGAGCTGTTCCCTTTTCCCGCAGCATTTGCAATCCCAATTCCAAGAGAGAGAACTAAAGGAACTGTCACGGGGCCTGTGGTCACGGCACCACAATCCCATGCTAGGCCAAGAATACTCCTTAAATTAGGGTCCATCCAACAATAGGCAGTTAAAATCACCACAGGAACTAAGGCACAATAGATCATCGGCTTTAAAGACCAGCCTCTGACGAAGCGGATTGTACCAAGAATGGCAGCTGCTCCAACGCCTGCCCCAACAATAAATACCAGAGGAAGCGTCCAATTATTCAATATCTCGTAAAGGTAAGGTGCTTTTGTGACGTCTACGGAAGATCCAAATGCCTGAAGGGCTCCTATGGCTGGTTCCGCGAAAGTTACACCAACCCCTAGAATACCTATTATGATAAGAACAACAAACATGCTAGCTTTTTTTGGTAAATTATTACCGATGATAGTACCGAAAGGCATTAAGCCAACGTTTAGGCCCTCCATAAACACAGCCAAGCCAATTATAACCGCCACTAGCCCCAGAAAAAGACTGAATGCACCTTGTATCGGATAGTTCAAAACTAACATCTGGAACATCATCAAATATACAGCAAGAGGGACCACCGCTTTTACTTGTTCCATTATGCGGGCACCTACATACGGCCCCAAAAGCGCAGCAGCTAAGGAAGGAGTAATTTCAATGGATGAGGGCCTGAGATCCTTTTCTCCAGACGGATCTGGCTTAGGAGTGAGCAGGTTATAACTAATTGCTGTGTGACGGATTTTGTGCTTTGC
>DGOK01000011.1:1457-4736 GCA_002389385.1 Rhodospirillaceae bacterium UBA4468
TTACTCCAATTATCACCTTAGTCAAGCAGTCGAAGCCGCGTAATCGTCTCCATTTCTTTTCGGCGCACTTTCGAAGTCTGAACATCATGTGCGACATGCCATCACGTGACACTCACCCTTTTGAACGTTTGGTGCGGTGGCGGATAGTGCCGAAAGATGACCCAATCGGGTTACGGGTCCTAATACTCTGCCAGTGCTGCGCCGGAAAGTCATAGAAAGCCAACATTTCGTCCCGGTCTTTTTGCAAACAGATAGAAGCCTTTGGATATTTAGCTCATACATCTTGTAGAACAGATCGAAGGCTTGTTCAGCATCAGCTTTTGTCTCTGCTTGTCAGATGTCGTGCAATGAGTCTTTGGCCTTCGCCTCGGCAGATTTAGGCAAGCAATTGAATACATTCATCGTCTTGTGCATCCAAGAGCTTTGCTGACCTTGTCTCGGGATAGACGTCTTCAGCGCCGCCAAGAACCCAATGGTAAAATCACCAATCACTAGTTCTGGCTCGTTCATGCCGCGTGACTTTAACTTTAAGAAAATTCTCGCCAGTTTTGTATGGATTCTCGCATGCCTTCTTCAATGGCCAAAAAGCAAAATGAATTGAGATTTTTCATTTGTGAAAAGTAAGATTAAGACCAGCTCTCCTCTGACAATGTACTTAAGCTAGTTTAAATCAACTTCGGCTGATCGCCACCGACAGTTACGCGGCGCATGACACGGCGATGTCCGTCGTAATCATTAAGTGCGCGATGCATGGTGCAACGATTATCCCAAATCACTACCGAGCCGGGGGTCCATCGAAAACGGCAGACAAATTCGTCGCGGGTCATATGTTGAAACAGGTAGTTCAGCAACGGCTTGCTCTCACTTTCCATCATATCTTTAAAATGAAACGTAAAATTCGGATTGACGTAGAGTGCCTTGCGACCGGTCTCAGGATGCGTGCGCACGACAGGGTGTTCAATTTGTTTTGCAGCTTCTTCAGAGGGGCGTACGTCCATGCCTTCATCAGCGATCGTATCGTTTGCGAATTTGCCAGATTTGCCATACGAGCGATCTGCCGTATGTACGCCTGTGAGGCCCTCGAGAAGTTTCTGCATTCCGGGCGATAATGCGCTATATGCATCCTCTAAACTCGCAAACATGGTATCGCCACCAATGGGCGGCACTTCGTCACCATAAAGCACAGACACCAATGCAGGGTTCTGCATGTAAGTCATATCCGTGTGCCAGTTGCCACCAAAATTATAGACGTCGCGTTCTTCTGGCAATTTGATGATCTCGAAGATTTCTGAATGACCCGGCACCGCCTCAACAAACGGCACTTTCACAAGATCACCAAATAACTTTCCGACCGCCTTATGCTGTGCATGATCCAAAGTTTGATCACGAAAAAATACTACATGGTGATCCAAAAGTGCTTGGCGAATAAAAGCGATCTCTGCATCAGATAATGGGGTTGAAAGATTAATTCCATCGATCTCTCCACCAATAGCAGGCGTTAGTGGTTTAATAGTGGCGTTTGTCATCGTTGATTTACCCTGATGAAGAATTGATTTTCGTGCTGAGCTAGGTTAAAGAAATTGAAATTGCTGTCGATAGATGAAGTGTTCAAGCAACTTCGATATCCTCTGCTAGACCTCTCGACCATCAACTCACAATTGCCTAGTATGGTATTATTCGTCGATTAGAAACACAACACCCAGGCTCGAGTTGTCAGAAGAAACTGCCTTTTGACGACAACCATCCCCTGCCTTATTTTTTTATCGATGAAAAAACACAATCCATTTCGCTATTTCAAAACTTCTCCCGAGATCATTCTCTTGGCCGTGATGATGTACGTTCGATTTCCGCTTCCAATTCATAAATGACGGACAGTCAACTAATGACCCTGGAATGATATTGTCCGTTGTCATTCAATTGGAACACTCAACGGCCTAATCTAAGAGAGGGCCTGGCTCATCTTGTTGATAATATTAAGCGGCGTGTTCCAATTGCATGACAATTGACAAATATAATACGGATGAATGAATGCCTTTTTTTGGTTCGTCAACAGCAGATTTCTAAGATGCCTTAAGCAATCTAAATTTCCTTAGAATTGGATGTGAAATATCTCGTTTTCTCAAACTCATTTTTCCAAGGCAACCGGATTTGAGAGAATACCAATCTCTTCGATTTCGACTTCCACAACATCACCATCCTTCATCCAACCTGGAGGCTTCATCGCATGTGCGACCCCGGATGGTGTGCCAGTTGCGATCACATCCCCAGATTCCAACGTCATGAATTCGGACAAGATGGAGATAATTTTTTCTGTTGAGAAAATCATATCCGCCGTATTTGAATCCTGCCGTGTTTCACCATTAACGCGACTAGTAATCCTAAGCCCTGACGCACCGGGCGGGAGTTCCTCAGGCGTCACAACCACGGGACCAAGCGGGCCCGTACCATCAAAGTTTTTGCCAGGTGTCCACTGATTAGATTTGCGCTGAAAATCTCTAACGGAGACATCATTGAAAAGTGTATAGCCAAAAACATGATCCAGAGCAGAAGACACGGGGATATGTCTGCCGCCTTTGCCAATAACAATGGCTAATTCGACTTCATAATCCAGTTGTTCCGACACCTGAGGCAGAATAACGGGAGCGCCACACGCAACAAGTGAACTTGGCCAGCGAACAAATAATGATGGATATTGTGGGATTTCATGGCCGCCTTCACGAGCATGGGCAGCATAATTCAATCCGACACAGATGAACTTTCCAGGGCGCGCAATCGGCAATGCAGGTGTCACATCGTCAAGTGATAATAATTCGCCCTCGGGTAGATTATTGAAAGCGGCCTTAAGGCGAGACAAAGCATCTGCGCCTCCCATAATGAGTTCATGCAATGTCGTTGGCAAATTCGCATCACAAGCCTGCATGTCAATAACATGATTACCATCTACAACACCCAAATGTGCTGAGCCATTATGTTCGAACATCATAAATCTCATAAGAAACCCCTTAAGGCTCTAGCTTTTACTAAAGCAAATTATTGTGAATTTGTTCATAGTAGCCGAAAAAAAGATATGGCCAATTACCATCCCTATCAAATGAGTAAATGAAAAAATAAGGGGGGTGCACCAGATAACTAGTTCAAATTGCCTTTAACCCATTGTCTTAACTGAGTTAATTGAGCTAACGGGTCAATGTTGTTAAAACACCAATTACACTCCTTCAAAAATAGCCCAAAATGCTCCTTCGGAACACCGTTAAATTTGCGCATATGGCGCTTGGCTTG
>DGOK01000132.1:0-5406 GCA_002389385.1 Rhodospirillaceae bacterium UBA4468
TTCATGTCTTTGTTGAAGGTCGTGTGCAGGGCGTGTGGTACCGGGGATGGACAGCACGTGAAGCTGTATCGCTAAGTCTTTCTGGCTGGGTGCGTAATTTATTGGATGGCCGTGTCGAAGCTGTATTCTCTGGCGACATTACTGACGTCGATGTGATGCTCAAGAAAGTGCATGCCGGACCACCTTTGGCACGCGTCGATGCCGTGCATATTGAAGATATTGAAACACCAATACTCAACGGGTTTGAAAAACGCCCAACCGCATAATTCTCAGGAGAATACGATGAAGCCCATTCAACGAAGCCTGGATTATGTTAGCCGATATGGCATGTCGAACCCGATATTTTTGGCACCTATGGCAGGTGCGTGTCCGGCAAAATTATCGGCAGAAGTTGCGAATGCAGGTGGTGCCGGTTCATGTGGTGCGCTGCTTATGTCGCCATCTCAAATTGAAGCGTGGGCCGCTGATTTTCGTGCAGCATCCGATGGTGCTTTTCAGTTTAATCTTTGGGTACCGGATGCCGACCCCATTCGTGATCCTGATCATGAAGCCAAGGTGCGAGAATATTTATGCACATGGGGCAGTGATGTGCCTGCGGATGCAGGGGATGCAAAGCCATTGGATTTTGCGGAACAATGCGCAGCGATCATCGCGACGAAGCCACCCATTTTCTCATCGGTCATGGGATTATTCCCACCTAATATCGCAGCCGACCTCAAGGCGTCAGGGATCGATTGGTTGGCCAGTGTCACCAGTGTCGACGAGGCGCGTCAGGCAGAAGCAGCGGGCGCAGATGCTATCCTTGTTCAAGGTATGGAAGCAGGGGGGCACCGCGCTTACTTCGATCCGATAGATGCAAATGATCGGTTGATTGGTTTGGTTAGTTTGCTGCCTGCTGTCATTGATGCGGTGAAGCTGCCCGTGATTGCTGCGGGTGGTATTTCGGACGGCCGAGGCGTCGCCGCGGCATTGTGTCTGGGCGCGTCTGCTGTTGCTATTGGCACAGGTTTTCTGCGCACGCCTGAAGCTGGTATTCCAAGTGCCTGGGCTGATGGAATCGGGGCGAGTACGCCTGAAGATACCATCATATCAAAAATTTTTTCTGGCAGGCTGGGTCGCAGCCTCGCCACAGATTATGCGCGCGCGGCAACGTCTGTTGATGCGCCTAACCCAGCTCCGTATCCGGTGCAACGTGGGCTGACGCAAACAATGCGAACTGATGGTGCAAAGCAAAATGAACTGGCACGTATTCAGGCATGGGCAGGGCAGTCATCTGGATTGGCGAAGGCTGAACCAGCGGGCGCATTATTAAAATCAATATGGCAGGATGCCACTTCACTATTGGACTAGGGGCTCGTTATGGCACAAGAAAAAGATCTGTATTTCGAAGACTTCACCGTTGGCCGCAAGATTGTAAGTTCTGGGATGACATTAACGGAATCGCAAATTCTTGATTTTGCGATTGCCTGGGATCCTCAGCCTTTTCATATCGATGTTGAGGCCGCGAACTCTGGCCCGTATGACGGCTTGATCTCGAGCGGCTTTCACACAATGTGTGTCGCGTTTCGATTGATCCATGCGACAGGATATCTTGAGGTCGCGTCAATGGGCTCGCCTGGAATTGATGAGTTGCGTTGGATGCTTGCAGTCCGCCCGAACGATACATTGAAAGTTGTTGGTGAAGTACTCGAACAAAAACCATCTTCGTCAAAACCAGATCGTGGCATGGCGCGGATTAAATACACCGTCACCAATCAGGTCGACGATGACGTAATGAGTTTCATCACCATTCACATTTTTCGGAAACGCCCATAAAAAAATCTCCTCTCCCTGGGGAGAGGGCAAGGGTGAGGGGTCGTTGTCTAAAATGAAAGAAGAGGATGGGGCGTTACTTACGTCCAAAAACCTCTTCGAAAGTTTCTTTAAGTACACTGTCGACATCGGTCGTTGTGGCGGTAATCCCTGAATCCCAAAGCGACGTGACGCCGTGTTCGGCAATGCCGCAGGGAACGATGCTATCGAAATGCTCGAGGTCTGGTTCCACATTGATGGCAATGCCATGGAAAGAAACCCAGCGACGAATGCGCACACCAATCGCGGCGATTTTATCTTCGCGGGATGCAGGATTGGAAGGCGCGCCCCGGCGAACCCATATGCCGACACGACCTTCGCGTCGCTCACCAATCACATTGAACTGCATTAATGATCGGATCACCCATTCTTCGAGGTCATGTACATAGCATCTGACGTCAGACCCGCGATTTTTTAAATTCATCATCACGTATGCAACCCGCTGACCTGGTCCGTGATAGGTGTAGCGACCTCCACGTCCGGTTTTGTAGACGGGGAATCGCGTATGATCGAGAAGCTCATCATCAGCGGCACTGGTGCCTGCTGTATAAAGCGGGGGATGTTCTAGCAACCAGACGGTTTCTGGGGCGGTGCCTGCATAGATGTCGGCGGCGCGTTGTTCCATAAATTCAATCGCGTCCGGGTAATCAACAGGGCTGTCACTGATCCGCCATTCAATGTCTTGAAGGCCATTCGTTGTGCTGCCCGAGGGGTTTTCTGCATCATCCATAGTGATTTTATGAGCGAGGCTTCGGCTCATCGCAAGGGGGATTAATATATTTTTGGACGATTGATCTTAAAGGTACTGAATTTAGGCGTTTTTTTAGGCTCAAAGAGGCCTATAAGTTGCCTTGACCGTGTCGGTTTGAGCTGATACTTCAACCCGCAGTGCGGTCGTGGCGGAACTGGTAGACGCGCAGCGTTGAGGTCGCTGTCCTGTAACAGGGGTGGAAGTTCGAGTCTTCTCGACCGCACCAAGAATTTAGCGATGACGATAAAGTCTTCAACCGGGAGTTAGGCGAGTTTCAGCCAAGCTTCCGGTTTTTTGCATTTTGAAAGTATCGTGAATATAAACTAACAAATGCATCATATGTCATAATTTGAATAGAAATATATCCATATTTACTCGCATTAAATTAATTAATATGTCAGATTTTTTGATGAGTGTAAGTGAGGTTGTTTTGAAGTGATGGTTTTGAGTTTTTATAGAATACATCCTTGCTAAATGTTTATCTGATAAAGCTCAGGAAGATCGAATTCTTGTTCATGTTTTACATCAGCTGTAGGCGTATTTTTTCCCCTTGTCAGGTCATATATGTCGTCATGACTTGTATGCTTCTTTCGAGCTGTAATGCTGTAAAAAACAATGAATATTCTGAGCAAGAAGTTGGCCGATCCTTTGCTATCAGTTTTGGAACGTTGCTCGATACTCAGGAGATAAAAATAAATGGTGAAGGCACTATTTATGGGGAAACCGGCGGTGCCTTAGCTGTTGGTGTTGCTGGATCTTTTGTCGGATCGGGGAATGGTTCGCTTGCTGGAATTGCAGTGGGTTTAATTATTGGTACAGTTCTCGGTGTATCTGCAGAGGAATTGATACGTGACAGAAAGGGGCTTGAGCACACGGTGAAATTAGACAGTGGTATTATCCTCGCCATAATTCAGGAAATTTCAGATGACATCGAAAAACTAAGCGCAGGAGATCGTGTTTTTGTAAAAAAATTCGCGTGATTATCAGCGTGTACTTTCACTCAATAAATTGCCGCAAGGTGTAATCAGTTAGTAGAGATTTATGAATAAATTAAATCAAATTTTTATTCCTTTTTTAGTTGTTGCGGTTTCGGGGTGTAGCGCTTTTGTTAATGTTCCTAATGTTGAATACACGGCGCAAAAAGACGTTAAATTAATTCCTGGAAAATACGCAGCATATATTCAGAGTGGAGGGTAGAAAATGCAGGCTGAAGCTCGGCGTTTAGAGTGTAGTGCCTGGAAAGTAGAACTGGACTTAAACGATGTCTATGTCACAGGTTTAAAAAAAAGCATTTGAGAGCAACTTTCAGTCAATCACATTTCTAGAGAAGCCTCTTTCAAAAGATGATCTTCTAGAACAAGGCTTCAATAAGCAAATTGTCGTTCAGCAAGGGAATACTTCTGCAAAATTTGATATCATACCAGCATTGGTTCTCAAATTACGGGTCAAAGTGGATATGAGTTTAACCGCAATTACAGCAATTATCGATAGATATGAGAAGGTTCAGCAAGATACGATTGCAGGGATCCAATCTAGGCTGGGTGAAGCAGGGTATAGTTGCAAAGACCCAAAACCTTTTGCGGAGGCAGCAAACGCAGTGGTCAAATCTGTTATTACTCGGATAGTCAGCACTGTTAGATAAAGAATAAAAGCGCCATAACACAGAAAATACATTCATCATTAATCGAATATTCTCGTTGTACATTAGTTCGATCGATAGCCATTGACGATTGATTTCATATAGAATTAATCACTTCATGCTTAGCCGGTTTTTAAGTGTCGTGATTTGTAAATCTAAGCAATTGTAGATAAAGGATTCTTTTGTGTTTGCTGGTAACTATGTTGTTTGCTATCCCATGCTATATAATACCAATTTTTCTAAGCCTGAAAAGGCGATTAAGGAGAACTGCGAAAAGACGTCAACGGGTCATAATATGGATGATAGACGCAGCGTAAATTCTCGCTGACTTGAAACATTCATTGCTGTTCATTGACCCGCCTTTTGGCGGGTTTTGTTTTTGATAATGTGACATTATATCTTACGTGCATCGGGGGCATTGTGGTCGAGAACGATATCAAAGAGCCAGAGACCGGCAACGCCGCAGCTGACGCGGAAGCTGCTGAGGATGCTCAGGATTTAGAGGCCCTCGTTGTTGAATCAATTGATGCCGAAGACAGTGTCCGTGTCCACGATATCGTTGATGAACTCCACTACGCCGATCTTGCTGATTTAATTGAACGTCTGAGCAAAGATGATCGCGATGCCCTGGTCAAAACTATTGGCGTTGAGCTTGATCCTGAAGTCCTTTCAGAACTTGACGAAACCATCCGTGAGCACGTCTTTGAGATCATTGGTGACGCACAAGTCGCCAACGCCATTGCTGAAGTAGATAGTGATGATGCGGTGATGATGCTCGAGGAAATGGACGAGGACCGTCAAAAGCAGGTCCTTGAACAAATTCCCGACGAAGAGCGCACACTGATTGAGGAAAGCCTTAGTTACCCTGAGGACAGTGCTGGTCGTTTGATGCAGCGCGAAGTGGTCACCGTGCCGAGTCATTGGAATAACGGGCAATACATCGACTTTATGCGTCGGATGGCGGATGGAGACGAAGACGAGTTACCAAGTATTTTTTATGACATTTTTGTTGTTGATGTACGTCATCATCCCGTTGGTGCGGTTTCGCTGAGTAATGTGCTCAGGACCCGGCGTCAGGTTCCTGTCACGGACATGATGGCCGAAGATATGCACGTCATTGATGTGATGACAGACCAGGAAGACATCGCGTTCCTGTTCCGCCAAA